>CATMNW010000220.1 GCA_950071875.1 uncultured Erythrobacteraceae bacterium
AGGGTCGATTACCGCGGCGCAGTTTCTCCAGCGTTTCATCGCCGATGGCACGCCCTGGGCGCATGTCGATGTTGCTGGCATGGTATGGTCGGACAAGCCCGGTCGTACGTGGGGTAAGGGCGCAACGGGTTATGGCGTGCGTCTGATCGACCGCTTCGTGCGCGACACACTGGAAGGCTGAACAGGCGCAGTGGCCAAGGGAAAGGGCAAGATGCGCCGGATGGGGGACCTTCCATCCAAGACGTGCCTTACCTGCGGCTTCGATTTTACCTGGCGCAAGAAATGGGAACGCGACTGGGACGAGGTGAAATACTGTTCGGAGCGATGCCGGCGTAACAAACCGGCATCGGGTAAAGAGGCGGCAGGACAGAAAAATTGACTACGCGCGTCGATTTCTACCAGCTCAGCCGCGATCCCGTGGACGTTACCGTTGCAAAACTGGCGCGAAAAGTCCTGCAAGCGGGCGAGCGGCTCGTCGTGGTGAGCGGCGACGATGCCCAGCGTCAGCACTTGTCCAAGGTGTTGTGGGAGCAGGGCGGGGCAACGTTTCTGGCGAATGGAATGGCCGGAGGTGCACACGATGCGCGGCAGCCGATCCTCGTTTCCGATCAGTGCGAAGCTCCCAATCAGGCGCGGATGGCCCTGATCGCCGATGGCCAGTGGAGAGACGAGGCGGCGCAATTCGATCGGGTGCTGCTGTTGTTCGACGTAGCGCAGCGCGATGGTGCGGCACAACTGTGGCGCCGCCTTGCCGCAGATGATGCATTCGATAACCGGATCAACAAGCAGGACGGGAATGGCACATGGCGCGAAGGGGCCTGACGGAACCCATTGTCGTCTCGATCATCGAACAGGCATGACCCGTTCTTCCCTTGTCGTCCGATTTCCGGTGCTCGCTGCGGTTGCAATCGCCATAGCCGGTTGCGGGGGCCGCGACGACACCGCCGATGAGGTAAGCGAAAGGGGGGGCACAGCCCCCCGCGGTTCCTACGAAATCGATCCTGCCACTGGGGAGACACGCGCCAGTTTTACCGATGACGAAGGAGCCGTAACGACCATGAGGTCGGGCGAAAGGGTTCCTGTGGCACTTCCGGCAGGCTTCAAGCTTTACCCGGGCGCCAGGATCACCAACAACACCCGTGTCGATCAGGCTGACGGGCAGCTTGTCCTGATCAACCTGGCAAGCGAAGCGACGCCTGAAGAAATGGTGGCTTTCTATCGCAATCAGGCGGAAGCAGCCGGGATCGACGTGGCCATGTCGCTGGAAAGCGGTTCGATGACGATGATCGGCGGCGAGAGCAGCGACGGGACGAGCTTTTCCTTCACGGCTACGCGCGAGAACGACACCACTCAGGCCCAGCTCTCGATCGGTCGGGGAATCGAATGAATCTTGCCCGCGTGCGCGCGCGGCGCTAGTGGCGCGCGCGAGAACACTCTCCCAAAAAAATTTCGCAAGGAACATGTCATGGCGGTTACCCGCACCTTTTCGATCATCAAGCCCGATGCCACCCGCCGCAACCTGACCGGTGCGGTTACCAAGATGCTCGAAGAAGCCGGCCTGCGCGTCGTCGCTTCTAAGCGCATCCAGATGACCAAGGAACAGGCCGAAGGCTTCTATGCGGTCCACAAGGAACGCCCCTTCTTCGGCGAACTGGTCGACTTCATGATCTCGGGTCCGGTCGTGGTACAGGTTCTCGAAGGCGAAAATGCCGTGAAGGCGAACCGCGACGTGATGGGCGCAACCAACCCCGCCGATGCCGACGAAGGCACCATCCGCAAGGCCTACGCGGAATCTATCGAAGCCAATTCTGTGCACGGCTCGGACAGCGACGAGAACGCCAAGATCGAAATCGACTTCTTCTTCAACGAAGACGAAATCGTCGGCTGATCTGCCGTGATACCGGAGTTTTCCGGGATCTAAACAAATGTCTATATCGTGCAGGGGCGATCCGGCGTAGGATCGCCCCTGTTATGTTGCGCACTTTCCTTTCCAAACATGCGTCCCGCAAGGACAGGGAAGAAGCCGTTCGCACGATGGTGGCGGCGATGAACTCGCTCGATTACAGTATCATACCCAGTGTCTTGGCTGCCGATGCCGTCGTCATCGATGCATGCGGCCACAAGATGGAAGGCATTGAAGAAATAATCGAAATCGACCGCGAGTTTCGCGAACAGGCAGGCGGACCCCAAGTCGTTATCGACACTCTCGACCACACTCGTGAAGAAGTGCTCGTGCGCGGCCACCTGGCTAGCGACCTTTCTGAAATCGCTGGCCCGATCATGTGGCGTGCGGAGTTCGACGAAAAGCTTATCAAGCGCCTTGAAGTAACCAGGCCTGGTGATCTGATGAGCGCGCCCATGTTCGCTGCGCACCGCCGCCAGCGCGCCGTAACCTAGGTTCCCTGGAATTCGAGAATATGCGTACGGTGCGAAGAGTGGGCCCCCTTCGCTGCTTTCTCCTGCTCGCGCATCATGGCTGCGAGTGCCTCGGGGGTCAGCGTGAGGCCGAGACTGGCGTATGCTTGCGACATTACTGCCTGCCAGTCGCGACCGAGGTCGGCGAAATCGATACTCACGACATCACGTAATGTCTGATCAAGTGCGGTTGCCATCCGCTTGTTTCGAAGGTTGAGCTTGCGCTTCCATTCCGCCTCGATCCGTTGGAGATCGGCCTCGTCGCTCTGGAAAGCCATCTGGCTCGAAACCAGTGAAATCGAGCTGGTGAGCACGGCACTATCGGATCGTTCGGCAATAACCAGTCGTGCGCCCGGGAACCGGTCGAGCAGGGCGGGGAGATCTTCGGAAAACTGCGGACATTTCAGTACGCGTGGTTTGCCTGCATTTCCCATGGCGAAGGCATCGGTGCGCAGGATGCGCGCGAACTCAGTATAGAGCGGGGCAGGGTCTTGCGCCTCGCTCCAGGCCACGTAACCCGGAATGTGCCATTGTGCCTCGAACGTGGCCGGCGACAGGGCCCCCGCCAGCCAACCGATCTCTTCATCTATGCGCGTTGCACCGAAGGGATGGATCGCGTCGAGCCATGGGTTGATCTGCCGCGCGATAGCGAGTGCGACGCCAGATTTCAGCGGTCGGAGGTCGGGCGAGGAAGGCACGGGATCGTGACTGTTGCAGAAGCGGGTGCCCGCATGTCGCGGATCGGCGGCAAACAGTCGATGTACCCGGGTGGTCCCCGCACGCATCTGTCCTATTACGATGAGTGGATCACGAATGGCCGTTGCGGCAACGTCCGGATTCCGGCGCCAGTATCGCCCAAGTGCATGACGCTTGCGGATTGCCGCGGTTAACTGGCCATAAGCCAGCGTGTGACCGAGAGGATTGAGCCGTGCTTCTTCACGCAAGGAACGGCACAGCCGTTCGAGCCTGTTCCGGAAATCGGCAATTTCGCTTTCAGTACGGATCGATGTTTCGTCCGTAATTTCAAAACCTTTGCTTCCGACCTTCCAGAGATAATCCGGTTCCAATGGCGGTTTGGGCGTTATCCCTTTGTCCCAAAGCAGTTCCACCGCGCGGTTGGCCCATCGGGCAACTTTCGAACGAGCAAGCGGATGGGGGCGTGGCGGAATGGCCATAGCCTCAGAAATCGTCCGCCACGTCGAGCAGCTTGGTCAGGCTCTTGGGTGCAACAACGCGCCAACTGCGCTGCAACCAGTCGTGGACAGTTTCCCAATCGACCCCGGGCCGGTTGAGTATGACACCAACCCACCCGCTGGCGCCGTAGTAAGCGGGCTTGTGATACGCATGTGGTTGCGCTTCGACCAGGCTTTCCAGTTCATCCATGCTCGAACATTTCACCAGTAGCGAAATATGCGGAACTCCGTGATGCCGGTCCGAAAAATGAGCGAAAAACTTTCCGGATTTTTCCGTGCCGACGCGGAACCCGGGGGAGCCGTGGCTCTCGCGCTCATGCGTTTGCGGGAGCGACAGGGCAATCTCGCGCACCTGTTCCAGAAGCCAATGCGGTTCGTTCCCGCGCGAGACATATTCGGTCAGTACCCGGGGGTAGAGCTGGTGCTCTGCTACGCGAACCCGATTTGCCAGCTTCTCCGGCGTATCGGTGGGCCAGATCGCAACTGCGGCCTGGCCCAGGGCCTGTCCTGCATCGAGTTCTTCGGTCACGAGGTGGACAGTCGCACCGGCATGGCTGTCGCCTGCCTCGATAGCCCGCGCATGTGTGTCGAGGCCGGGATATTTCGGCAGCAACGATGGGTGGATGTTGAGCATCCGCCCCTCCCACCGGGCAACGAATTCGGGCGTCAGGATACGCATGTAACCCGCCAGCACGATATATTGCGCGCCTGCTTTCTCCGCCGCCGATTCCATCGCCGCATCGTGGTCGGACCGGGTCATCCCCTTGTGCGAAAGGGCAAATGTCTCGATGCCTTCAGCCTTGGCGAGCGTCAGCGCCTCCGCCTCGGTATCGTTCGCGGCCACAAGCACGATCTCATAAGCCGAGCCTGTAAGGCGGCTTGCATAGAGCAGCGCGGCCATATTGGTGCCCTTGCCGGACACGAAGACCGCGACCTTCGCCTTGTCAGGCATTATGTGTCGCCGACCAGTCCTCGCGGGCGGCCCACGTGCCCGCGGAGCCTCGCACGGTGCAGCCCTTGGCGCCTTCGCCGATCCGGCGGAGCGCTTCGCCCAGATCCCGGCAGCCGCAGACGAAAGGAACATCGAAAGCATTTTTGTCGATGTGGTTCGCTTCATCCGCCGGCGTCAACACTTCGCTCTCGTCGATGAAGTCAACGCCCATCGCCTGCAGGAGCTGCGCTTCCACGAAGTGTCCGATACGCACCTTGGCCATGATCGGGATGCTCACCGTCTCGAT
>CATMNW010000221.1 GCA_950071875.1 uncultured Erythrobacteraceae bacterium
GACCCGCCGCTCTCGCAGAGGGCCATTACGCATTTTCCATTACGCCGATTTTGCCGCCCGTTTGCGCCATCCGCAGCGACGCACCGCTAGTGGAGTCGAACAGGTGAAGCCGCTCACTCGGGAAGGCGATAGGGAGTTTGTCACCGGCGCGGATTTCATCACGACGCTGGAGGACGGCACGCATCTTATGGCCGGCCAGCGTGCCCATGAGATAAGTCTGCGCTCCGATCTGCTCGACCAAGTTCACGGTCATCTCAAGCGGCGAGCCGTTAGAGATGACGAGGTGCTCGGGCCGGATTCCAAGCGTCACGTTCTGTCCGCTCCTGGCGAAGGTCTTTTCTGGTATGCCTACCGAAAGGTCTCCCGATCGCACCTCGAGCCGCCCGCTTGCGTCGGACAACTGCCCGTCGATCAGGTTCATTTCGGGCGAACCGATAAACCCGGCTACGAACGTGTTTGCAGGCCGATCGTAGAGTTCGAGAGGCTTCCCAGCCTGTTGGATCAGGCCATCGCGCATGATCACGATACGGTCTCCAAGCGTCATTGCTTCGACCTGGTCATGTGTCACGAAGATCATCGTTGCCCCGAGACGGGCATGGAGCGTCGCGATTTCTTCCCGCATCTTGACGCGCAGCTTCGCATCCAGATTGGAAAGCGGCTCGTCCAGAAGGAAAACATCGGGGTCCCGCACGAGCGCACGCCCGAGTGCCACACGCTGCATCTGCCCGCCCGAAAGCTGCCGCGGTTTGCGGTGGAGCAGGGATTCGAGGTCTAGGCTGGCCGCTGCAGCCCTCACGCGCCGGTCGATCTCCTGCTTCGCTTCACCGCGCACCCGTAGGCCGAACGCCATGTTGTCGTAGACCGACTTCTGCGGATACAGCGCATAGTTCTGAAAGACCATCGCAACATTGCGATCTTTCGGTGGCAGACCGGTGACATCCCGCCCGCCGATCGTGATGGTGCCCGACGTGGTGTCGTCGAGGCCAGCGATCATCCGCAGTGTCGTCGATTTTCCGCATCCCGAAGGACCGACAAAAACAACGAGCTCGCCGTCTTCTACCTCTAGGGAGAATTTATTAACGGCCCAGGGGCCCTGGTCGCCACCAAACGACTTGGAGACATTTTGGAGCGATATTCGCGCCATGCAGCAAAACCTCCCTAAACGTGATCCCCAGTGCGGGCATCGCAGGCCGCCCTCCCGGCGGCCTTGTTGTAGACCAATTTGGATAGACCAGATTCGCAGTTTCGTCAATGTCTGCGACGTGGATTTGATATTGCCCCGGATGGGTGGGCGCCAAAATTGGATTGACCAATCTGGTAACTCCAGTTACGCATTACCCACAGCTTCTGTAAAGAAGCTATTAATCTCGAATGTGGGTTGTTGATATGGCAGGACCGTTAAGCGGATACCATATTCTCGATTTATCGAGGATTCTTGCGGGCCCTTGGCTCGGGCAGCTCTTGGCCGATCTAGGGGCGACGGTTTGGAAAATCGAACGCCCGTTCACCGGCGACGACACTCGCCACTGGGGGCCACCGCATCTTGATGGAACAACCGAGAGTGCCTACTTCCTGAGCGCCAATCGCGGCAAGCACTCGATTTGCGTGGACATCGCCACGCAAGCAGGCGCGGACATCGTTCGATCTCTGGTCAGGAAGACCGACGTTCTCATAGAGAACTATAAAGTCGGCGACATGAAACGGTATGGGCTAGACTATGAAGCGCTCCGGCTCATAAAGCCGGACATCGTGTACTGCTCCATTACGGGATACGGCCAGACCGGCCCGATGAAAAACGTAGCCGGATACGACATGGCCATCCAAGCCATATCCGGGCTGATGAGCATCACGGGCGAGGCGGACGACAAGCCCGGCGGCGGCCCTCAGAAGGTCGGCGTCCCGATTTCCGATCTCCTCACCGGAATGTATAGCGCAACAGGTGTGCTGTCGGCGTTGTTGCATCGCGAGCGGACGGGCGAGGGCCAGCATATCGACATGGCGCTTCTTGATGTCCAGCTTGCCGCTCTGGCCAACCAGAACTTGAATTATCTGACCACGGGGAAGCCGCCGCGCCGATATGGAAACGCCCATCCGAACATCGTGCCCTATCAGGTGTTCAAATCGAGCAACGGGTCATTCGTGCTTGCGGTGGGGAACGACCAGCAGTTCAGGAAGTTCTGCACGGCGTCCCGGCTGCAAGTGCTCTGCGACGACCCCCGTTTCATCACTAACACGGATCGCTTGGAAAACCGCGACGCTCTGATCCTGATCGTGGCCGAACGCCTTGCCCAGGAACCAACCGAGCACTGGATCGCGCTTCTCGAACCCATCGGCGTACCATGCGCATCGATCAACCGACTCGACCAGGCATTCGTGCATCCGCAGGTCGTCCATCGCGAATTGCAGATCAATCTTCCCCACACCACGGGCAAGACCGTGCCGCTCGTGGCCAATCCGATCAAATTCTCTCAGACAGAAATTGAGTACACCATCAGCCCCCCCATGCTTGGGGAGCATACGAAGCACATCCTCAATTCAATCCTCAACATCGGCGACGATGAAATATCGCGACTTGAGAAGGACAAGATTATCTATTGCGGATGATTCAGGGTGGGCTGCGTGCGCTCCGGATTCGGTCTCAGCCGTTCGACGCGCCAAGGTCATCGCGGGCGAGCCGCCGCAGCGAAATATCGCGCTTCCCCTTCGCTCCGGATTTCTCGCGCGGCGCGCGGGAAATAGCTGTGATGCTCGTGAGTCTGCTTGTCGCGAGCCTGCGCATCTCGTGTGCCTTCGATGAAGGCGAGCGCGAAGGAGCGTCCGGTTATTCACTGCTTTCGGTCAGACGGAATTAAGCCAATGTCCAGCATCGCCATGCCCGTTCCCGACGCCGCGATCATCGCCCATAAGCCCGAGATCGTCGCCACGTTGAGTACCGTCCTTCCCGCGGCCGCGATCGTCTCGGACCCGGAGGAAACCCGGGCATACGCGTTTGACGGCGTACCGATGTCCGCTGCTCGCCGTGGTTCTGCCTCGCACCACCGAGGAGGTAGCGGCGGCGATGAGAATTTGCCACAATCTGCGGGTTCCGGTTATCCCGCGCGGTGCGGAGACATCGTTGGCAGGCGGCGCACTTCCGACGGCCGATAGCGTGGTGCGGGATGTTCGCGAGATTGATACCGCAAACCGATTCATCAGGGTTCAGACCGGCGTCACGAACCTTTCCGTCAGCGCAGAGCTGGAAGTGGAAGGGTTTTTCTATGCACCGAACCCGCGAAACGATACGCGCCTGTGGGGGCGCCATAACGGAGCTTTGGACATGGCAAATCGAATCGAAATCGGCGGGTTGCAGGTCGATCGCGGGCTCTACGATTTCGTCAACAAGCGCGCGATGCCGGGCACCGGCATCAAGCTCGCAGAGTTCTGGGCCGGCTTCGCCAAGATCGTTCGCGACCTCGCTCCGAAGAACCGGGCGCTGCTCGAAAAGCGCGATGAACTGCAGGAAAAGATCGACGCCTGGCATCGCGCCAACGGCGCGCCGTCCGACATGGCGGCCTACAAGGCTTTCCTCAAGGAGATCGGCTACCTGCTGAACGAAGGTCCGGATTTCAAGGTCACCACCGAAAACGTCGATCCGGAGATCGCCACCGTCGCCGGCCCGCAGCTCGTCGTACCGGTGATGAATGCCCGCTATGCCTTGAACGCCGCCAACGCGCGCTGGGGTTCGCTCTATGACGCGCTCTACGGCACCGACGCCATTCCCGAGACCGACGGCGCGGAAAAGGGCAAGAGCTACAATCCCAAGCGCGGTGCCAAGGTCATTGCCTGGGCGAAGGATTTCCTTGACGACGCGGCACCGCTTGACGGTGCGAAATGGTCGGATGCCAGAGGGTTTTCCGTCAAGAACGCAGCGCTTGCCGTCAGCCTTGACGGCGGGCGTACTACCGGCCTGAAACGCCCGGAGCAATTCGCCGGCTACCTTGAAGATGCGGCGTCGCCGACACAATTTCTGCTCAGGAACAATGGTCTCCACATCGAAGTGCTGATCGATCCGACGTCGGCGATCGGCAAGGACGACCCCGCCCACATCTCGGATGTCTGGCTGGAATCGGCCTTGACCACCATCCAGGACTGCGAGGATTCCGTTGCCGCGGTCGATGCCGAGGACAAGGTCGCCGTCTACCGCAACTGGCTCGGCCTGATGAAAGGGGATCTCGAGGAGGAGGTGAACAAGGGCGGCAAGACCTTCACCCGCAAACTCAATCCGGACCTCGACTACAATGCCTCGGACGGCTCCACCTTCGTTGCGAAATGCCGCTCCTTGATGCTGGTGCGCAATGTCGGCCACCTGATGACCAACCCGGCGATCCTCGACCGCGATGGCAATGAGGTTCCGGAAGGTATCATGGACGCGATGATCACCAGCCTGATCGCGCTGCACGATGTCGGCCCTAATGGCCGCCGTGCCAATTCGCGGACAGGCTCGGTCTATATCGTCAAGCCGAAGATGCACGGGCCGGAGGAGGTGGCTTTTACTGTCGAACTCTTCGGCCGCGTCGAGGCCGCACTTGGCATGGCGCCCAACACGCTGAAGATGGGCATCATGGATGAGGAACGCCGCACCACGGTCAACCTCAAGGAATGCATCCGCGCCGCCAGGGAACGCGTCGTCTTCATCAACACCGGCTTCCTCGACCGCACCGGCGACGAGATCCACACCTCGATGCGCGCCGGCCCGATGATGCGCAAGGGCGACATCAAGGGCTCGACCTGGATCGCCGCCTACGAGAAGCGCAATGTCGCTATCGGCCTGCAGCACGCCCTCTCGGGCA
>CATMNW010000222.1 GCA_950071875.1 uncultured Erythrobacteraceae bacterium
TGGTTGGCCTTCAGCGCCTGGACGAATTCGACCATGAAGCGTTCGGCGCTGCAGTAGAAGATGCGGCTGCGCGGATGGGCCTGCAGGAAGCTGTGACCGATCGCGTGAAGCAGGTGCGTCTTGCCCTGGCCGGTAGCGGCCTTGAGGTAGAGCGGGGAGAACTGCGGCTTTTCGGTGGCAGACATGCGCTGCGCGGCATTGAAAGCAAGTACGTTCGCCTCGCCCGTGATGAAGGCGGCGAAGGTCAGGCTGGGGTCGAGGCCGACCGAGCTGGTGAAACCGGCATCGCCCAACGTATCGGCGCCGATTGCCATCATGCTGGTATCGGCACCGTCGTTTGCGGCACGGCGTCCGTCGGAGTGGAGACGCAGATCAGCAACCTGGCGGCGGCCCGGATGTACCTGGATGCGCACTTCGCGGACTTCGCTACGGGCGATCTTCCATGCCAGCGCAAGGCGATCGGCAAAGCGGTCCTTGACCCAATTGGCACTGAATTCGGTTGGCAGGAAAAGGTCCAGCGTGCCGCTGTCCTTATCGATCCCGCCGACCTGGATCGGCTTGATCCACTGGCTGTGAAGCTGGTGCCCGAGATCCTTTCGCAGTCCCTGGCTGATATCGGCCCAATCCGCTGCCAGGTTTACTGCTTCGGCATCTTCCATGAAATCTTCCTGTGCCTTCCTCGCCCCATTGTTCGATGCCTTGCGCATGGTCGTACAATCCCCCGACCGGCACCGCGTGGTGCCGAATTTTTGCCAAACAAGGGGTGCGGGCAAAGCGATGCCCCCAACCGGAATCGATATGTTCCGGAGTTTCCCCTAGCTATCGAATTTTCTTAAAGCCCGGGCTGTCCCGTCCCGTGCTGTGACCATTGTGTAGGTCGCACTTCGTTTGAGTCGCAAGGGGGATAACTGCAATTTATCTGAAATATACTTGTTGACTCGGTTGTAAGCCGCGGCCCCCCGTTGAAGTCTTTGTTTTCCTGAAAAAAGCTCAAAAAGCGGCGTGCGAATCGCGGGTTTCTCGTGGTTTACATTGCAGCTCGGTTACAGGCCCGTATCGAAACGCAACCGAGATACGACAAAGGGGCCGCCGGATCGACCGGCGGCCCCTTTGTTCGACACTGCGCCGGTTGCCCGGCGCGTGGGACTTAAAGAGCGGAAACCCGCTTGGAGAGGCGGCTCATCTTGCGAGCAGCGGTGTTCTTGTGGAACACCCCGCGAGCAACGCCGCGTGCCAGTTCGGGCTGGGCTGCCTTGAGGGCGGCCTGAGCATTGTCCTTGTCTCCGCCTTCGATAGCGACTTCCACCTTCTTGAGGAAGTTACGGATGCGGCTCATGCGAGCACCGTTGATCTCGGCGCGCTTCTCGTTGCGACGGATGCGCTTCTTGGCTTGCGGCGTATTGGCCATGTCTGTCCTCGTCAGGCCGCGGCGGATTGGCGCGGCGAAATCTCGTATGTGCGTGCGAAAAAGCGGGCATGCCCGCCGGAAAGCGGCGCACTTAGCGGCGCCTCCCCGAATCGTCAAGCAAATCGTCGACTCTTCACGGAACCGGGTGCACCTGCTCCGGTTGCCCTTATATGGGTCTCCCCGACAGAAAGGACAAGGCGTGAGCGATAAGCCCGACCTCAGCGATGCGCAGTGGCGCGAAAAACTAAGCCCCGAACAATACCACGTGCTGCGTGAAGCCGGCACCGAGCGTGCCTTCACCGGTAAGTACGATAGGCATTACGCCGAAGGAGAATACTTTTGCGCAGGCTGCGGCCAGAAGCTGTTCGAAAGCGATGACAAGTACAACAGCGGCTGCGGCTGGCCCGCTTTTACCGCGCCTGCCGAGGGTGAGGCGGTGGACGAACACCGCGATACCTCGCACGGGATGATTCGCACCGAAGTCACCTGTTCCAATTGCGGTGGACATCTCGGCCATGTATTTCCCGATGGCCCGCCGGATCGCGGCGGCATGCGCTATTGCATCAATTCCGCAGCGCTCGATTTCGAATCCGACGATTGATCGCGCGGGCTTGTGCTGTCACCCGTTCAGACAGGGTTAGACCTCGCCATGCAAGATTATGGCAATTATAGGGCGGCGAATAGCAAGGATGCCTGCGTAGATCATGGATAAACGAGGGAGCCGGCGCAAGCGGTCGGCACGCAAGGAACGCGCGGCGCGCGCCGCCGCGGACAGGCCGCAGGGCAGGATCAGGCTCTGGATGCGCCGGATTATAATTGCAGGCGGCGCACTCGCTTTGTTGGGGGCGCTGTTTATCGCTCTGGCAGTCGCCTTTGCTGCCCGGTCCATGCCGAACTATTACCAGCTCAAGGCGACGCAGACGGCGCAGACCATTGTCGTGCGCGCGCGTGACGGGACCGAGATCGTCGAACTCGGCCCCAGTTTCGGCAAGTGGCTGACCGCCGATGAAATCCCCGAGGTCATGAAGGATGCGATGATCGCGGTCGAGGACCGCCGCTTCCATTCCCATTTCGGTATCGATTTCTGGCGTACGGGTGGTGCGATTATCGAAGGGATCACCGGTTCGCGCGAGCGGGTCGGCGGCACGTCCACAATCAGCCAGCAGCTGGCGCGCAATGTCTTCCTCAACAACAACCGGTCGATCGACCGCAAGGCGCGTGAGGCAATCCTTGCAATGGCCCTGGAAGCCAAATTCTCCAAGGAGCAGATCCTCGAACTGTATCTCAACAAGGTATATTTCGGCGGCGGCGCTTACGGGATTGACAGCGCCAGCCGCAAATTCTTCAGCCATCCGGCGAGCGAGCTTTCGACTGCCGAGGCAGCAATCATCGCGGGCCTCGTCAAGGCGCCGAGCCGCTATTCCCCGACCGCCGATGTCGACGCGGCCGTGGGCCGTGCCAGCGTCGTGCTGCGCCTGATGAAAGAGCAGGGGCGCATCGCGCCAGATGCCACAGTCGATCCCAGCGCGGTCAATCTGAAGGAAGACGTGGGCCAGAACTCGGTTCGGTATTTCACCGACTGGGCGCTGCCTCAGCTCGATGTCCTGCTGCCCGAAACCTTCGAGCCGATCGAGGTCTGGACGACGCTGGATGTAGGAATGCAGCGCGCAGCCACCGCTTCCATCAAGTCGAATACCCCCGATGGCGCGCAAGGCGCGATGGTCAGCATGGACCGCGACGGCGCCGTCTTGGCGTTGATCGGGGGCACGGATTATGTCGAGACCAACTACAACCGCGCGACCGATGCAATGCGCCAGCCGGGGTCTTCGTGGAAACTGTTCGTCTACCTGGCTGCGCTCGAGGCCGGGTACACGCCGGACGACCGCGTGGTCGATACGCCGGTGACCATCAACGGTTGGAGCCCGCGCAATTCGTCCGGGCGCAATGTCGGCGAAATCGACCTGCGCACCGCCTTTGCCTATTCGATCAATACGGTCGCCGCGCAGCTTGGCAACGAAGTGGGCTTCGGCACCGTGGCGTCTATGGCCCGGCGGTTCGGCGTGACAAGCGAGATCAACACCTACCCGGCAATGGTGCTGGGTTCCAATGAAGTGCGCCTGATCGACATGACGCGTTCCTTCGCGGCGGTTTCGGCCGGTGGCAATTCGGTCGAACCTTATGGCATTCTCAAGGTCGAAACAGCCGATGGCAAATTGCTCTACCGGCACGAGAAGCGCTCGAGCGCGCAGCTGGTGCCGGATTACGTTGCTGCCGGCATTACCGACCTGCTTCAGACGGCGGTGGCGACCGGCACCGGCAGGGCAGCCCAGATTGGCCGCCCGGTTGCCGGCAAGACCGGCACCACCAGTTCGAACAAGGATGGATACTTCGTCGGCTTTTCTTCGGGGATTACCACCGGCGTCTGGATGGGCCGCGACGATAACAGGCGAGTGGGCGGATTGCAGGGCGGCACTGCCCCTGCGCGCGCCTTTGCCGCGTTCATGCGCTATGCGGTGAAGGATCGCCCGATCGAGGAGTTCGACACCGACCTGCAGCTTCCAGAATGGCAGCTGGAGCCGGACGACGAATACATGCTGGGCGATCCGGAAGACTATTACTTCATCGACGAGCAGGGCAATCTGATCGAACCCGGAATCACCGACCGCAGACGCGAGGATCCGTTCGGAGAGGAATTCGACCGCACGCTCGACCCCAATCGTCCGCGGCCGCCCATTACAGCGCCAACGCAAAGGCCGCCACGCGGCGATGATGGTGCGCCCCAGGCTGTTGGCGACGATTTCCTGGACGAAGCTACCGGTAATTCGCGCCAACAGCAGCGACAGCCGCCGTCACCGCAAGCCACCAACTAGCGCGCATCTACTGACACAAAAAGGGCGGCCCTTCCCAGTGGAAGAGCCGCCCTTTTTTGCAGGCTTGGCAGATTTACCGAAGGCGAACCGCCACATATTGCGGCGGGCGTCCACGCCGCTGTACGCGCAGCAGCACTGCTTCGCGGTTCTCGTCCTGCGCGATGCGGATGATGCTCTCCAGGTCCTCGAGGCTCGCGACCTGGCGGTAGTTGGCCGTCAGGATGATATCCCCACGCTGCAGGCCCTTGCGCGCCGCATCGGAGTTCTGGTCGACCCCGCCAACGACAAGACCCTGCGTATCGGTACCCACGCCAAGCTGGCGTGCGATCTGCGCGTTGAGCGGGAGCACCTGCAGGCCGAGGTTTTCCTCGATGACTTCGTTGTCACCGGGTTCCATCATGTCTTCTTCGGAATCCGGATCGAACTGCTGTTGCTGGCGCAACTCCTCCTCGCTCGGGCGTTTGCCCACGGTGAGGTTGACGCGGCGGGTCTCGCCATCACGGATCAGTTCCACAGGGATCGTCGTGCCCGGTGCGATATT
>CATMNW010000223.1 GCA_950071875.1 uncultured Erythrobacteraceae bacterium
ATCTCAACGAAAGCCGCCTGATTATGCTCTCAGGCCATCCGGGAAATTACACCACCTTGACGGACGTGACCTTGTCCCCAGGCCCGTGTGAGCAGGCTGCGCGCCTGGCCTCGATCTGCCCGCGCTTTCGGCAGCAGGCCGATCAGGCCTTTCCGCTCGAAATCGGCGATCCACACACACGCAGGGCACTGTGAGAGAACGTCCGACCCCCGCCCGGATAGTCATGAGGCTGTTCCGCGAGCTGCCGTGTGGCCCTGCCGCGCTCTGCCGTGCCCTTTTTGCCTGCCTTGATGGCAGGTTCGATGATCCGCCAACGCGCCTGCTGTTCCGCGATCTGCCAGCGTTCAACAGCCGATTAACGCGCCGTTTAACAGGCAGTGATAGCGCGGCCTCCGTTCCGCCTGGAAGCGACCGCAGTTCGGGCGTGCAGCGGTCGAAGTGAAGAACATAGGAGGTGCCGGAATTGCCTCCTCGGGTTTGCGGCAAGCGAGCGACGGCCAAATTGTGACCGCGCCATCGATCCTTGATAAACGCCCGGCGCGCACCCTATCTGATATCTCGCAACGGCGCGCAAATTCGGATACCGAAAGCGAATTCATTTCGAAGTATCCTTGAGCCCAAGAGCAACCGCGATCCGATGGGACTGCCCACGAAGACCCTTATTGCGGCCATAGATCACCGCTCGCACGGCCCGCACTGGCAACCCATGTTCCGCTGCCCATTGGGGAATTGTTTTCCCCTGTGCGCGAAGTTGTTTCTGCGGTCACTTCAGGCCGGTTGCCGCGTCAGTGCCTTTGTGTCACCATACACAAGAACACAATTTATACACAAAACAGTACATCTCAACACAAATCAGCACTGCCGGCATACCCGCACGTCTGCGCGCTTTGCGTGGGGAGGAAAGTCAGCAGTCGTTCAGCGAGCGGATTGGCATTACCCGATCAGCCTTGGCAAATTACGAGACGGGCAGAACGACCCCGAAGCCCTCTGTTCTTAGAAATATCTGCCAGAAGCTAGGGATTTCCGAGAGTGTGTTGAAAACCGGCGAAGTA
This sequence comes from uncultured Erythrobacteraceae bacterium, assembly GCA_950071875.1. Classification (GTDB taxonomy): domain Bacteria; phylum Pseudomonadota; class Alphaproteobacteria; order Sphingomonadales; family Sphingomonadaceae; genus Qipengyuania. The sequence goes on from CATMNW010000223.1 coordinate 1,053, forward strand.
AGCGCATTTGATGATCTAGCTGGGGCGGTGGGTACATATCGCGAAGTTGGAACTCTGCCTGGCCTCGCAGACGACGAAAAGGCGATTGTCAGGGTCCTGCGTCTATGTGATGCCAGTGTCGTTCATTCAGTGGTCGTGGCGATTATCGAGGGACTAGAGGCTAAGAAGTTCGATCGAAGCTTGGCCGATCCATTGACAGCTCATGTTGACGTTGCCCGGCTCTATCAGATTTCGAAGGCGGTCACGTCCGTCAAGGTGGTGTAATTTCCCGGATGGCCTGAGAGCATAATCAGGCGGCTTTCGTTGAGATGCTGAGAATGGGGTCGATCTCCTCGGTGTCGATCTGGGCGAAAGCCTCGACCATCATGTAGCGGCTTGCGGTCTGCCATTCGTCGTTCTGCTCGAACAGCACGGCGCCGATCAGACGCATGATGGAGGCCTCGTTGGGGAAGATGCCGACGACATCGGCGCGGCGCTTCACCTCCTTGTTCAGGCGTTCGATCGGGTTCGTGCTGTGCAGCTTGGTGCGGTGCTGGCGAGGAAAGGACATGTAGGCCAGCACATCATGCTCGCTGTCGTCCATCAGATCGGCCAGCTTTGGCCATCTCGGGCGCAACTGCTCGGCCACCTTGCGCCATGTCTCGCCGGCATTGGCGCGGTCGGGCTGGTCAAAGGCCTGCCGGATCGCGGCGGCGATGACGGTGTGCTGGCCGCGCGAGACATGGGCCAGCGCGTTGCGCATCCAATGCACGCGGCATCGCTGCCAGGTGGCCTCGAAGACGCGTGCGATGGCGGCCTTGAGGCCGGTATGAGCATCGCTGATCACCAGCCGGACCCCGCCGAGGCCGCGCGCCTTCAGCGACCGCAGGAACTCGGTCCAGAAGATCTCGGCTTCCGATGGCCCGATGCCCAGACCGATGATTTCCCTGCGCCCTTCGGTGTTGGCGGCCACGGCGATTATCGCCGCGACCGGCACGATGCGCCCGCCCTGGCGCACCTTCAGACAGGTGGCGTCGAGCCAGAGATAGGGCCAGTCGCCGGTCAGGGGACGGTTCAGAAACTCGCCGACCCTCTCGTCGATATCCTTGCACAGCTTCGAGACCGTGCTTTTCGAGATGCCGCTGAGGCCCATGGCCTGCACCAATTCGTCCACGCGGCGGGTCGAGACGCCGCCGATCCATGCCTCCTGGATGACGGCGACCAGCGCCTGTTCCGAGGTTTTCCGGGCTTCCAGGAAGCCGGGGAAATAGCTGCCCTGCCGCAGCTTCGGCACTCGCAGGTTCAGCGTGCCCAGACGGGTATCGAGAGCGCGCTCTCGATACCCGTTCCGCCAAGTGGTGCGTTCGCCGCTGCGCTCATGCCGGCCGGCGCCGATCAGCCCGTCGACATCGCTCTCCATGATCAGTTGCAGCACCGCCTCGGCGATCGTGCGAAGGAAGTCGCCCTGATCGTGCTTGGCCAGAAGCTCGGACAGGTCCATGTTGGTTTTGGTCATCGGGGTCTCCGTAGGGTTCGTGGTTGAAGCGTCGAAACTCCACCTCGACCATACACCTCGATGGCCACCCGGGATTGCACCGATGAAGGCGCAGAAATTACACCACGTCCTCGGACGCTAACCAATAGGGGCCACAATGCAACCCTGATTCCATAAAATCAAAGACTTAGGCGGCGCAACGTCTGTCACCAGTTATTCTGGCAAGAAACTCATTAACCCCTTAATTTCGCGCGAAAAAATTGCGGCATCAGGTTCCGCAATATTGCGGCAATTTGCCAGAGTAATTAGTTTCGTGTCACCGCTTCGCTCTCTTTCCAAATACCTCGGGGGTCCGGGGGCAGCGCCCCCGGTCGTCGCGGGACGCAACCGGACCCGCCGACGGCTTGACCCGAGCCCGGCCTTGCGGCAAGTCCCGCGCATGAGCGATACCCCGAAATCCGCCTTCGATCCCAATCCGCCGCGCCGCAATTTCTATGGCAGGCGGCATGGCAAGACCCTGCGTCACAGCCAGAAGGGTTATCTGGCCGAGGATCTGGGCGATCTCAGGCCGCACGGAATCTCGGTGCAGGAAAATCCCGAACGCAAGCCGATCGACCCGGCGGCGATCTTCGGCGACGATCGTCGGGTCTGGCTGGAGGTCGGCTTCGGCGGGGGCGAACATATGGTGCATATGGCCGCGACCCATCCCGACATCGGCATCATCGGCTGCTAGCCCTTCATCAACGGCGTCGCGATGCTGTTGGGCAAGATCCGCGCCGCCGGGCTGGGCAATGTCAGCGTGCATCCGGGCGATGCGCGCGATCTGATGGATGTGCTGCCCGATGGCGGTATCGACCGGGCCTTTCTGCTTTATCCCGATCCATGGCCCAAGGCGCGTCATCACCGCCGCCGTTTCGTGACGCCGGAACATCTGCTGCCGCTGGCGCGGGTGCTGCGGCCGGGCGCGCAGTTCCGGGTGGCGACCGACATTCCCGATTACGTCCGTCAGGCGCTGGAAGAGGTGCCCCTGGCCGGATTCGATCTGGTCCGACAGGGCGCCGATCCCTGGGATGACTGGATCAGCACGAGATACGAACAAAAGGCCCTGCGCGAGGGGCGCACCCCGCACTACCTGACCTTCCGCCGTCACAAGGCACAGGTCCGGGAATCGTGAAGGCTGGTCCGCGGGACGCCGCGCCTGCGCCACTCGGGGGAATATTATCGTCATGGGTTGTGATCGGACGTGCATTGACCGCGCCAAAGTCCGGGCGTTAGGCACGGTGATATCGAATTCGTTTCCGGAGGCCGGACCTCTCCCTTGCCATTCACCCTGGAGTTAAAATGTTCAGAACCCTGCTGACCGCTGGCCTTGTTGCCGGAACGACAACGCTATCATTGGTGTCATCAGCTTATGCTGAGAAAGTCACTGTGGAGGCCGTGATGGTGCCACAGGAATCAATCCGGATGGATTTTGGCGACGGAACCGACCAGTTTGTCCTCATGGTGCGTAGAGAAGGCAAATCCGAAGGAACCGGCGCACTGGCAGGTGCTTCGGTATCAGAATTCGGTTGGCACGATATCGATCCGCCAAAAGGTGGCGATCCCCAAGGCTATCTGCAATTCACGACTGAAAACGGCGACGTCGCGAATATCAAGTTTACCGTCAGGGCAGTTTTCATGAAGGATGGCGACAAGCCTCGTCTGGTGGATTACGGGTTCTGGGAACTTGTCAGCGGATCGGGTCAATTCGAGGGCATGACCGGCGTCGGCACACTGACCATCAAATCGGTATCGGAAACGGATCGCCAGTTCTCCCTGGACGGAGAACTGGGCGCCCGTCCCTAAAATCGATCGCAAGCGGCGTCCGAGCGGCGGATTGTCGGCACTGGCCCGGACTACGAGGAGATGCCCATCTCAAGATGGGAACGGTCAACCCGCGAGGCCATCGCCGCCGGCCTTCCGCGAATCAGGATCGGCGAATTCCGGGCAATGCGCTGCAGCAGGCGTTCCTGCCGATCCGAATTGTCGCAGCCCTCGTCGTGTTCGGGATGAGAATTCGAACGCTAGGGGAAAAGTTGGCGTAATTTGCGAAGCGGCGCGGTCACGCGCCATGATTTGCTCCGACGCATGCGCTTTTTTTCGGCCTCGCTTTCGGCAAGTTTCGCGGCCGTCCTTGCCAACTTCTGATGAGCTTCCTTGTAGCGGACTGAAAGTTCTAGATTTTCTTCACGGAGAGACGCGATGGCGCTGCTGTCGGCTTCAGACGACATGGCATTCAGGCGCTGCT
>CATMNW010000224.1 GCA_950071875.1 uncultured Erythrobacteraceae bacterium
GGTGATCGACAACAGCTCCCTCTACCGCATGGACCCCGATGTGCCGCTGATCGTGCCCGAGGTGAACCCGGACGCCATCCACGAATATTCCAAGCGCAACATCATCGCGAACCCCAACTGCTCGACCGCGCAACTGGTCGTGGCATTGAAGCCGCTCCACGATGCCGCGACGATCAAGCGCGTGGTCGTCTCGACCTACCAGTCGGTTTCCGGCGCGGGCAAGGCGGGCATGGACGAGTTGTTCCAGCAGAGCCGCGCGATCTTCGTGGGTGATCCGGTAGAACCGGTGAAATTCACAAAGCAGATCGCCTTCAACGTCATCCCTCATATCGACGTCTTCATGGACGACGGCTCGACCAAGGAAGAGTGGAAGATGATGGTCGAGACCAAAAAGATCCTCGACCCCAAGATCAAGCTCAATGCGACCTGCGTGCGCGTGCCGGTCTTCGTCGGTCATTCCGAAGCCGTGAACATCGAATTCGAAAATGAACTTTCGGCCGAGCAGGCGCAGGAAATCCTGCGCGAGGCACCCGGGATCATGCTGATCGACAAGCGCGAGGACGAGGGATACGTCACCCCGGTCGAAAGCGCAGGCGACAGCGCCACCTACATCAGCCGCGTGCGCGACGATCCGACGGTCGATAATGGCATTACGCTATGGTGCGTTTCGGACAATCTTCGAAAGGGTGCTGCATTGAACGCGGTGCAGATTGCGGAACTGCTTGGCCGCGAGTGCCTTAAGAAGGGATGATCCGCACCGCCTCGCTCATCGTCCTGCCGTTTCTCCTCATCGCCTGCTCGGGCGATCCGGAAGAGGAGGTTGCGACGGCCGACCTGGAAGGGACGGAAGCACCGAACACCAATCCGCTGATAGAGCAGTATGATCATGCTCTCGTGGTCGTCAATGCCAATGGGCTTGGACCCAAGGGCGAGGACATGCTGCGCTTCGGCGCAGGACGCGAGGAGGTGGACAGCGCAATCGAAACCGCTTTCGGCTCCGCCCCCGAAACCTCGCGCAACGAGGAATGCGGGGCGGGCCCGATGGAATTCAGCGAGTATGGCCCGCTCCAGATTGCGTATATGGACGGCGAGTTCCGCGGCTGGTTTCTGCGTGAAGGAAGGGGCGTGGTCACTACCGATGGAGTCCACCCGGGAACCACTACGCTCCAGGGCCTCAAGCTCGAACGACAGGTGCGTGAACTCGACACGACGCTGCCGGGTGAATTCGAGTATACCGCAGCCGATTATGGCACGATTACCGGCTTCGCCGATGATGGCGAGACGGTCACGGCCCTACAGGCAGGAATAAGCTGCTTCTTTCGCTGAGGCGACGCGTGCGTATAAGGGGCGCGTGACCCTGACAGCAGACCTCTATTTTAGTTTCCGATCGCCATACAGCTTCCTGGCGGTCGGTAGGTATCGCGCTATGGCAAAGGAGTACGATCTGGAGATCGCACTGCGTCCCGTTTATCCACTAGCCATCCGCCAACCCGATTTCTTCGAGCGCAACCATCCCAACTGGATGGCATACACCGTGCGCGACATGATGCGCTTGGCACAGTTCCACGGCATCGAGTTCGGTCCGCCGCGGCCCGATCCTATTGTCCAGAATCCGGCGACGCGAGAGATCGCTGCCGAGCAGCCTTACATTCGCCGCGTTACCCGTATGGGGCAGGCTGCCGCGCGGCAAGGAAAGGGGATCGCCTTCGCGCATGAGGCGGGACAGCTGATCTGGGGCGGCCAAGAAGGCTGGCACGAAGGCAACCACCTCGCAGGCGCGCTGAACCGCGCAGGGCTTGATGCAACTGAGATCGAGGCAGTTGTAGAGGCAGACGGTGAGCAGCTCGACGCCGAAATTGCCGCGAACCAAAAGGCACTCGAGGCTGCAGGACACTGGGGCGTTCCGACCCTGGTGTTCGAGAACGAGCCCTTTTTCGGTCAGGACCGCATTGAAATGGCGCGATGGCGCATGGAACAACAAGGGCTGTCAAAGCGATGAAAACCGAATTCTTCGAGAGTTTCGATGGCACGCGCCTCGCCTTGCACCGGTTCGGGGAGGGCAGGCCTTTCGTGTTACTTCACGGATTGTTCTCCAGCGCGGCGATGAACTGGGTAAAATGGGGGCATCACAAGGCGATCGCCGAAAAGGGCTTCGAGGTGTTGATGCTCGACTTCAGGGTGCATGGGGAAAGCGATGCGCCGCACGGGGCCGAGAATTATCCTTCCAACGTCCTGGTGCGCGACGTGGCCGCATTGGTCGATCATCTGGGCTTGGAGGACTACGACCTTGGCGGGTTCTCGTTAGGCGCGCGTACCTCGCTTCACGCGACAGCGCATGGTGTGCTCCAGCCCAAGCATCTTGTCGTCGGTGGCATGGGCACCGCAGGCCTTGGAGAATGGAACAGGCGCGCCGCGAAATTCCGTCGGGTCATCGACGAGTTCGACTCCATTCCGCGCGGCGACCCTGATTACTTTTCCATGCAGTTCCTGAAATCGCAGGGCGTGGACCGCGTGGCTGCGCGGCTGCTGCTCGACACGATGCCTGACCTTGATCTCGCCCTCTTGGATAACATCGCCATGCCCACGCTCGTCGTGTGTGGCGATGAGGACCGGGATAACGGATCCGCAGAGGAACTCGCCAACCTGTTGCCGGATGCGGATTTCGTCGAAGTGCCGGGCACCCACATGGGCAGCGTGACCAAGCCCGATCTCGGACAGGCGATCGCCGACTGGTTGGGGGCTCAGGTTTGAGCGACCCTTTGCCGAACCTGCGATGGTGGCTCCGGGGTCTGGTCGCGTTTGCCATAGTTGTCGCCCTTGGTCTTGGCATAACCGCCCCCGACAGCGTGACCTTCGGAATAACCGACCATCAGGCTGCGGAGAGCGCAGCCCGGGTCAACGAAATCCAGGCGCAGTGGCGCCAGGGCGGGGTGCGCAACTTCGCGATCGCCGCAATGATCGGCGATCTTATATTCATAGGCATCTATAGCTGGGGCAGCTGGCTCGCAGGGCGAAGCTTCATGGCCATGTCCGGGCCAGTCCGGATGATCGGATCGATAGTGGCGCCAGCGGCGCTGGTTTTCGCCATAACCGACTACATCGAGACAATCCTGCAGGTAATCCAGCTTCTTCAGGATGCCGGGTCGGACTGGATGGCGGCTATTGTTGCCAGCATGGGCCCTATCAAGGCCATTTCATGGGTCACGACATTCGGCGGCGTATTGCTGGCCATCGCCATTCGCCGCTTCAGAACGACTGCCGCTTGATTCAGCCGCGTTGCAGGTGCAATCCGGTAGCACGTGAAACCACACGCAGAATTACCCCCTGAGAGGACTTACATGAAACTCGCATCCGTTGCCCTTTCCGCGCTGGCAATTTCCCTGGCTACACCGGCGCTTGCCGACCATCACGCTGCCGATACCGAAACGGCTGCGTCCTTTCCGATGACGCCCCAGGGCGCGGCCGACTGGGTCGCGATGGTCGAGGAAGACATGTTCGATTTCTCGGTCGAATACGGCCGCGTTCTGTGGCTCAATTCGACCTACATCGTCCATGACAGCGACATGTTGGCAGCGAAATACGGTGCCGAGGCGACTGAAAAATCGGTCAAATATGCAAATGAAGCAGCCAAGTACGCCCGCGTTGCCGGTCTAGATCCCGAAGTCGCACGCAAGCTCGACATCTTGCGCAACGGCATCGTTATGCCAGCACCGGTGCGTGATGGTGCCGCGACGGAACTGAATGATATCGCGACCAAGCTCGGCTCGGCCTATGGCAAGGGCAAGGGTACCCTCAACGGCGAAGAGATCAACGGCAGCGACATCGAAGCCGAAATGGGCAATCTCGACCGCACGCCTGCCGAAAAGGCCGAGATGTGGACGAGCTGGCATGACAATGTCGGTGCGCCAATGCGCGACGATTACCAGCGCATGATCGCCATCGCCGGCGAAGGTGCGAAGGAACTGGGTTTCGAAGACCTGGGCGCGATGTGGCGTTCGAACTACGACATGACGCCAGACGAGTTTGCCGCCGATACGGAGCGCATGTGGCAGGAAGTGAAGCCGCTCTATATGGCGTTGCACACCTACGTCCGTTCCAAGCTCAACGAAAAGTACGGGGACGAAGTCCAGGCTGCGACCGGTCCGATCCGCGCCGATCTGCTGGGCAACATGTGGGCGCAGGAATGGGGCAACATCTACCCGCTGGTCGCCCCGGCTGGTGCCGGAGACATTGGCTATGACCTTACCGATCTTATCGAAGAGGAGGGCCTCGACGAAGTTCAGATGGTTCGCGTGGGCGAACAGTTTTTCTCGTCACTGGGTTTCGAGCCGTTGCCCGGCACCTTCTGGGACAGAAGCCAGTTCGTGAAGCCGCAGGACCGCGAAGTTGTCTGCCACGCCAGCGCCTGGGACGTGGACAACGTGGATGACCTGCGGATCAAGATGTGCATCAAGCGCAATGCCGACGACTTCAAGGTCATCCATCACGAACTCGGCCACAATTACTACCAGCGCGCTTACAACCAGCAGGACTATCTGCACCTGAACGGTGCAAACGATGGCTTCCACGAGGCGATCGGCGACATGATCGCACTGTCGATCACCCCCGAATACCTCGTTCAGATCGACATGCTCGACCGCAGCCAGGTTCCGAGCGCAGACAAGGACATCGGCTTGCTGTTGCGCGAGGCGATGGACAAGGTTGCCTTCCTGCCGTTCGGCCTGATGGTCGACCGGGACCGTTGGCAGCTGTTCG
>CATMNW010000225.1 GCA_950071875.1 uncultured Erythrobacteraceae bacterium
CCCGGGCCTGCCCGGTGGTGAGGTCGAAGACCATGTTGTGCAGCGGGCAGGTCACGGACTGGCCGTGCACGATGCCTTCGGACAGCGGCCCGCCCTTGTGCGGGCAGCGGTCGGCGGCGGCAAAGACTTCCGTATCCCCGGTGCGGAAGAGCGCCACGCAGCCCTGTGCCGTCTTGATCCTGCGCGCGCCGCGCAGGGGGATGTCGTCGATGGCGCAAAGGTCGATCCAGCTCATTCCGCAGCCTCCAGCGTCAGATCCGCCACGGGCTGGAATGCCGGGGCGCGTTTGGCCTCTTCGGCCCAGGGGTCCTTGCGATAGATCGTCTGCGACAGCTCGAAGCGCTCGATCAACGCCGCGCGTTCCTCGAGGTCGTCGAAGTGGCGCTGGTTGCGCCGCAACCGGAAATGCACATCGCCCACGACTTTACGAGGCCAATGCTGATCTCATGCGCGCACCGCTGATGGACATTTTCGATGCGGTCGGCGTTCGTTTCGTTCAGGGGCGGTCGAAAAGATACGCCCCGATCAGCGTGAGGTCGACATCATCTCGCAGGACGGTTCCAATACGAGTTTGCCCTATGACCGTCTCGTGCTGGCGGCAGGCACGCCGCAACGCAGATCTCCACATCCACGGCCAAGGTCGAGAACTTGAAGTCCATGTTTGGCCGGACCTAGGCTTCCAGATCGGTGGATTTAATCGGCCAGAGCATCGCCTGAACCTGATCGAATTCGTACTCCGGGTGTATTCCCGGAAATACTTTGGGGAACAGCGAATGAACTGTCCGCAGAGTGGGGGCATCGTGCGATGGGCGCGCCGGATTGGGATGCAGGCTCAACAAGTTCACCGTTCCGCTTTCCTCGCTGAAACGCGCTAGGAAGGCCGGCAAGCTCTCACCCTTCCTGATGGTCTGCTGTGACGCCAGACCGGGGTCTCCGTCATCCTCCTTGCCATAGGACGGACGGTCGCCTTCGATGAACCACGTCATCATCATCGCACGGCCCAGGAACCGCGCCATGTCACGTTCGAGCTCAGCATGGTTTTTAGCAGGGTCCTGGCTCGGGATTCGGTCTTCCTGTTCGTAAAGTATCACCCGCTTCAACGAGGCGAGCTGCGTAAACAACTGCGCCAGCACATTGCCGGCAGCATCGAAGCAATCGAGCTGATCGCGCGTCAGTCCTAGCACCGCAGTGGACCCCGATCCTCCCAGCTTGACGGTGCGGTCCCGTCCCGATGGGGCAAGCGGCAGGAAGGTTTCGATAACACTCTCGACAAATTCCTGTCCCTTGCCACTCGCGCGCCGCAGGCCGTGAGCCATGGTACCGCTGGAGCCGAGCAGGTTGACCAGCATTGGCAGCCCGTCGACCTGTTCCATTGCCGATAGCCGCTCTGCCAAGGGAAGCATCTTGAACTCCTTGGTCCAGCGTCGCGCAGGCGCAAGGCCGGATTGGATAACGCCGGCGAAGGGTTTCACCAGGCTGCTGCATACGAGGAACGGCCGGTTGTCATCTAGCCCCAGAGCTGCGCCAGTCGCAGCGCCGAAACGATTGGTGACGAGCATGAGGCGCGGTTCGTCAGGCAAGTCGTCAGGCGTGGCATGGGCGACTGCTTCGAGCAGCCTTGCTGCCATATTCTCTCGCGCCTCGCGGGGGCCATACTCCTCGAAATATGCGGTCTGCACGAAGCGATCGCGCGCCCTGAGGTAGTCAGGGTCTTCGAGCCGAAAACCATCGAACCCGTTGCGTGCTGCGAACCGCCGGGCGGCGAAATCGCAATAGGCGGCGCGCAGCGCGACCATCGAAAGCCAAAGCACCTCGCGATCATCGGACAGGAAGACGCCCTTGGCACGCCAGTTGGCGCTCAGTGCGACGGCAAGGGCTTGCGCGGCCTGGGCGAAGCGATCGGCGTCGATCCGATTGGCGGCTGTATCGCTCTCCAGGATGCGTGAGGCCGATGTGAAGAACGCCTTACGCGCCCGTTTCAGCCAGCTGTTCAATTCCGTGTGCCGCTCGCCCTTCAGCCGATCATCCATCCCCAGAAGGTTCGCAACATCTATAAAATCATTTACCCTCGTTGGGGTGAAATCGCACTGGTTCTCGGACAGGAAGTCGAGAATGGAAGCCTGCCTCGCGCGCGATGCTGCGGCCAATGCTTCGAATTGCGAGCGCCCGTCCTGATCGACCGCTTGTGCGACAGGAAATCTGGCAAGCTTTTGCTGCCAGAAGACAGAGGTGCGCAGCGCCATGAAAGCAATCTCGCCTGCATGGTCAGGGACATCGGCCATTCCCGATTGCATTGCGTTGAAAAGCGGGTGGAGAAACTGGCGTTCCGCTCTCTCGACACAGCTTTGCAGCCTTTCGAAATCGGGATCGGATTGCGCATGCGGCAGGCAGCGTCCGGCAAGCGAATCCGCCGTCCTGCGTAGCGATCGCAGGTAAGCTAGCCTGTTCTCCGGCGCGAGTGGCTCAGGTTTGATCGCGGTGAGCCGGATAAGTGCTTCCTCGCGGCAATTCTCCTTATGCAGGAGCCCGATCTTGTCGAGCCAGTCACCCTTGGCCGCCGTTCCGCCGTGTTCGGCAAGAAACCGTGCGAGGTCGCGCACCACGGGAGAATAAGATCCCTGTTTGCGCAGCATCGTAACGAAAGTATTGCGCGCGGGAGTGTCCATCTGGCCGTATCCGAAGCGCCGCATGTAACGCTGTACCGTTGCCTCCAGCCGACCGATATCCTCCGGACGGTTCTTGTCATAGTTCCACCGCTTGGCGTTGCCGCGCTGAAGAAATTTGGCGTCGACCAGTATGCGCATCGCTGCCTCGCCCAGCCGATGTTGCAGCTCGATGTTCTGTGGCTCGGTGAGATCAGAATATCCGCCAAGCGTCAGCGCGCGATCGGCAATGTCTTCCATTATGGCTGCCAGGCTTTCAAGGTCATCCGTTCTGGTCAGACAGGCGAGCGCAGTCCACGACAGCGCGTGATGCGCAACGTCCTTCGCGTCTCGACGAAAGTCGGTAACATTGTCCTCGATCGCGTCCCGCAGCCTGCTGTAGGCCCGCGAGAGATTTTCATCCTCATGGCCCTTTGCATGAAGGATGACCCGGCGGCTTTCTTCCTTGAGGATCACCCGGACTGGCCCGCCCGTATCCTCGCTGTCGAACTGGATATTGGGTGACTGCTTCAGATCGCCGACCCGAATGTCCAGCCCGGTCCGCGCGAGATCGTCTTCGGTCAATCCGAACCGGAAAGGAGCGAGCAAGGTCGCGCCTTGCTCGAAGCCTTGCGGGCCGTATCCGAGCGCCCGCTTGAGTTCCTCCATTGCATTCGAGGGAATTTCCGACGAGGTCTCACCCGTGCCTTTGGGGGCGGTTGTGAGCTCGATCAGTCGGCTTCTGAACGCGCCGGGATCGGCAAAATCCTCATCGAGGATGCCGCCGGACACTTGCAAAAAGTGGCGCAGGCGCAGGTCGATGGAGCCGGCCAGGCGCTGATCGAAATCCTCGTTTTGCAGAATACCCGATCCCGAAAGGGCATAAGACGCAGTCAACACGCCAAAAGCCAACGCGGTCTGGATCAACAGCAGGTGATAATCCGAGGTCTTGCCTGGAGCGAAGGTGAGATTGACGAATTCCCGGCCCGTCCGTTCTGCCGCTTCCGTAGAATTCCGGCCGCGCTTGAGACTCCATTCCTCGGCCTTAGAGGGGCGCGGTAGGTCGCGCACGGCGAGCATCGCCTGCCACAGCGCATCATTCCCGATCTCTTCGTCATCCAGCCAGCTCTCGATCCGCTTGCCCACCAGGTCCCAGGCGGCATCGCGACTGAGAAATGTCACCTCCTGAGGCCGCGCCAGAGCCGAGAGCAGCGGCGAGGTCGCTTTCGGCGGATAGCCGAACATCACGAACTTGGAGCTTACGGCGATCGGCGCGCGGGATTGTAGCAGGGGACTGGCCGCATCATCGTTTGACCGCGTTGCCCGACCCAGCAGCGTGTCTACCGCAGCCCTTACCCTGCCACGCGCTTCGGGCAGGCTTGCAGGTGGCAATTCCTGCAAGTCGAGCGCCAGCAGCACGCGGTTATTATCTGGCAGTTTCTGGAGCCACTGCTCAACATCGGCATTAAAGGCCTTGATCAGCAGCTCTTCATTGAAATCCTGGGGCCATGCATTCGGCCTGGTTTCGGCATCGTCCTTGGCCAACCGCTCTGGATGCGAAAGCGGGTTTTCGCCAAAGCGTGTATACGTATATGCGCGCAGGACACGATCGCGAAACCGGACGATCAACTTGGGGACGAAGCGTTCAATGACATTATAGACCAGCGCCGCGATCAGCGCCCCGTACATGAGAATGGCAATCGCCAGTTCGGCCCCAGGAATCACGGGCCTGATCCATTCCGCCAATGCGTCGGCCCATGCCTGCAGTGAAAACTGCGACAGGATATCGCTTGCAAGGATGAGCGCGGCTGCCAGCCCGCTGAGAACCTTCAGACCGATGTGAAAAGGCACGTCGGCATCGCTGCCCGGTGTCACGCACCGTTTGTAAAAAGCGTCGAACAGGCGAAAGCGCGGGGCTCGCAAACCTTTTTCACGCGCCTGCTGCTCCAAATTTTCGCGCATGCTGTGAAGCGTCTTTGCCCACGCATCGATATGCTGTGTTTCGCTAGCCAGCTCGCCAGCCATTTCGAGCGCGCCGTGGGCGGCAATAATGTCCTCGTTCTGCTTTGCGTTAAACGCATCGAATGACCACATGAGCAGTTCGG
>CATMNW010000226.1 GCA_950071875.1 uncultured Erythrobacteraceae bacterium
GGAGAGCGTCCACGTCCACGACGGCGTGACCGAGGACGAGTTCGTCGCCATGCGCGAGGCGCGCGACGCCACCCTGTCCGCACCGCGCCTGCTGCTGCCCTCGATCCAGGTCAATATCAGGGCCGGGCACTTTCCGGAGGCGGAAGAGAACGGCGTCAGTTTCCTGCGCGAAGGTCGGTTGCGCAGCGAATGCGGCAACAGCGATGGTGCTTGCCCCACACAGGCGGGCAGCGGTCGAACGAATGATCATGGGATGGGAGTTCCTGCTTGAGCCTGCGTGTTTCCATCAGGCATTTGGAGGGGAAGAGGCATCTTTGCCGTGGCCGCTCCCTAGCAGGTTGGAGCCCGTTTATGGAGGGGATAGGCGCGGGAATACGACAGTTTCATTGCAAATGTTGCAATCGGGCTACAGGCGTGGCGCGTGCGTCACTGTTGTGGCCATCGTTCATCTCTTCGCGCGTCGGTCTTGAATGCGTGCGAACGGTGAGCCATAGGCGCGCCAAACGAAAGGCCCATTCGCATGAAGATCCGCGTCCACGTCTCGCTCAAGCCCGGCGTCCTCGATCCGCAGGGTCGCGCCGTCCACCATGCTCTCGAAGGGCTCGGGTTCGATGGGGTCGACGATGTTCGTATCGGCCGCCTGGTCGAGCTCGACGTGGCCGATAGCACAACCGACGAAGCGCTGAACGAAATGTGCGAGAAGCTGCTGGCGAACACGGTGATCGAGAACTACCGTATCGAGAAGGTCGGCTGATGGCTTTCCGCGCCGCCGTCATCACCTTCCCCGGATCGAATTGCGACCGCGACATGGCGGTGGCGATCGAGGAGGTTTCGGGAACGGCCCCGATCCGCGTGTGGCACGGCGACGCGCATTTGCCCGATGATCTGGACTTCATCGCCCTGCCCGGCGGCTTTTCCTATGGCGATTACCTGCGCTCGGGCGCCATGGCTGCCAACAGCCCGATCATGCAGAGCGTCAAGCGCCGGGCGGAAAAGGGCGTGCCGGTTCTCGGAGTGTGCAACGGCTTCCAGGTCTTGACGGAAGCCGGGCTGCTGCCGGGCGCATTGATGCGCAACGCCAGCCAGAACTTCATTTGCCGGACGGTGTCCCTGCGGGTTGATAACGACCAGTCGCGGTTCACTTCCGGCTACGAAGCAGGGCAGACGATCCACATCCCGGTGGCCCATCACGACGGCAATTATTACGCCGATGACGAGACGCTGGACCGGATCGAGGGCGAAGGGCGTGTCGCCTTCCGCTATGTCGAGAACTGCAATGGATCGCGGCGCGACATCGCGGGCGTGCTCAACGCGCAAGGCAACGTCCTGGGAATGATGCCGCACCCCGAACGCGCGATCGATCCCGCTCATGGCGGTACGGACGGTATAACCCTGTTCGAAAGCGCGTTGCAGGCCCTCGTCAGCGCCTGATCACGCGCTTTTCAGTTGCTCGTCGAAGTTCGCGCGCTTGAATACGCGGCGCGCATCGGCGGCCGGCATGGGCCTTCCGAAGTGATAGCCCTGGATCTTGGTGCACCCGAATTCGCGGATCATCGCCGCTTCTTCTTCGGTTTCGACACCTTCCGCTGTCGTCGTCATTCCCAGCGCATCGGCCATGGCGACCACCGCGCGGATGATGGCGAATGATTCCGGGCTTTGCTGCGCGGCACCCTGCACGAAACTGCGATCGACCTTGATCGTCGAAAAGCTCAGTTTGCGCAGGTAGCCGAGCGACGAATAGCCGGTCCCGAAGTCATCCAGCGCGATCGAGCATCCCAGGGCCATACACTGTTCCAGCGCCTTGCGGGCAATACTGTCGTCGCGCACGAAGATGCTTTCGGTCACCTCGATTTCAAGCCGCTTGGGGTCCAAGCCGCTGTGGGACAAGGCCCGCACGACAGTGCTTGCAAAATCCGGCTCGAGCAGTTGCTCGGGCGAAACGTTGACGTTGACCTTCACATGTCGCGGCCAGTGCGTCGCCGCTTCCCGGCATGCCTCCTGCATTACCCATGTGCCGATCGGAACGATCAGGCGCGTTTCTTCGGCCAGCGGGATGAACTTGCCCGGGCTCACAAAACCGTGAGCCTTGCTGTTCCAGCGCACCAGCGCCTCGAAGCTGACGATCTCTTCGGTGACGCTATCCACCACCGGCTGGTAATGGAGAAGAAACTCGTTTCTTTCGAGCGCGTTGCGCAGCGAATGTTCCAGTTGCCGCTTTTCTTCCGCGTTGTAGTGGAGCGACGGTTCGTATTCGAAATGCGCCTCGCCACCGTCGTCCTTGGCACGATAAAGCGCAAGGTCCGCGTTGCGCAGCATTTCCTCGACCGTTCGCCCGTCTCGCGGACCGATCGCCGAGCCTACGCTGGCCCCGACGTAAAGGATGTGGTTCTCGATTTCGTAGGGTTCGGACAGGCGTTCGATCACGGTCCGAGCGAGCTGGTCGATCCTGCTCTTGTCTGACGCATCGGGTATCACGATCCCGAATTCATCACCACCGAGCCGGCCGCAAACCTCGTCTTTCCGGATCAACCCCTTCAGGCGCGCAGCGACTTCTGCGAGCATCTGGTCGCCGACGAGGTGGCCAAGGGAATCGTTGATCTGCTTGAACCTGTCCAGGTCGATCATCAGGAACGCACAGCGCGAACGCCACTTGGCCGCGTATTGCAGTGCTTCGCCCAGCCCTTCGTTCAGCATTCGGCGGTTCGGCAGATGGGTCAGCGTATCGTAGCGCGCCAGATATTCGATCTTTTCGGACGATCTACGTTGTTCGGTGACATCGGAACCCACGCCGCGGAAACCCTGGTACTGGCCAAGATCGTCGACGATCGGGGTACCGGATAATTCCCACCAGCGGTCCTGACCGTCGATCGAAACCTTCACCGTGAGGTTCGAAAAGTTGTTCCTGCGTTTCAGCTTGTCTGCAAGGTCGTGCAGGCTTTGCGGGAATTGCCCCGTTTTCCAGCTCGAACCCGAAATCAGCTGCAGGAAAGGCTGTCCTTCGATCTGGGCCGGCTCCCGGCCCAGCGCGAAGGCAAAGCGCGGAGAAACCGCTTTCAGACGGCGGCGGGTGTCGATCTGCCAAAGCCAGTCGGCCTGGCCTTCCTCGAATTCGCGCAGCAGCATCGACACGACTTCGCTTTTTTCCTGCATCGCCGTTTCGGCAAGGCGCGCGCCGACGGTCACGCGCGCGCTTTCGACCACGCCGAATGCAGCGAGAACGGTGGTAACGAAGGCGATGATCGCCAAGGGAAACTGCAGTGTGATCAGCCCTGCGGCGATCCCTCCAACTCCGGCAGCGATGGTGAACGCTATGGAACTGAGCGGCACACTGAAGCGGCTTGCGGCAGAGGCGAGTACCAGCATCGCCGTAACCGCCCAGATCATGTCGGTAGCCAGCGCTGTTCCGAATAAAGCACACGCGATCATGCCTAGCGACCAGACCGATCCCTTCGCCGCCGCAGCGAAGGCGTGTGACTTGATTTCCTGCACGGAAATGGTGCGGCTGTCAGCATCGGCCAGCTGGAGATCGGCCCGCGCGGAATACAGCACGGCTATCAGAAGGGCGGCACCCCATCCGGCGAGCAACGTGACTGGCAACAGTTCGAAAAGCGACACGCAAATCAGCAGGAAACCAATGACATGCAGCGCCAGGCGGATTTTCACGCGATCCTTGAGCAGCGCATATTGCTGGCCATGGACGACTGCCCAATCGGTGCCATCCGGCGCTCCCAGGCCAATGACCTGTCGAATCGACAGTCTCTCTGCGCTGCCGCCGGGCTTTGTTTCCTGATCGCTCACGCAACCGGGATTAACTTCAAATCCTTATCTACCGGTAAAAAAGCGGATGGATAGATTGATGCGATCCTAAGGCTTCCTGCCCGGGATAAGTCATTCAACGGTAACGGATTTCGCGAGGTTTCGTGGCTGATCGACATCCGTCCCCTTCACGCAGGCTACGTGATAGGCGAGCAGTTGGACCGGGATTGCGTAAACCAATGGCGCGATCAGCGGATGTACCTTGGGCATCTCGATTGTCGCAAGGCACCCCTCGCCCGCAGCTTCCAGCCCTTCGGCATCGGAGATCAGCACGATCTGTCCGCCCCTCGCCCGGACTTCCTCCATGTTCGAAACGGTCTTTTCGAACAACGGCCCCGAGGGTGCGAGAACGATGACCGGTACGTCATCGTCGATCAGGGCGATCGGCCCATGCTTCATCTCGCCGCTGGCATACCCTTCTGCGTGTATGTAGCTGATTTCCTTGAGCTTGAGCGCGCCTTCCAGCGCCAGCGGGAAGTCCGGACCGCGGCCCAGATACAAAACGTCCCGGGCCGGCGCGATAAGGTGCGCCATGCTGGCAATGTCATCGTCATGATCGAGCGCGGCATTGAGGCAGGCGGGTGCTTCCAGCAGGTGTCCAACGACTTCCTGCTCTTCGGCTCGAGTCATCAGTCCTTTCCTGACCGCCATATGCGCCGCCAGCGCCGCCAGGACAGCAAGCTGGCAACTGAACGCCTTGGTCGAAGCCACGCCGATTTCGGGTCCGGCATGCGTCGGCAACAGCAGGGCGGCCTCTCGCGCCATGGAACTTGTTGGCACGTTGACTACTGCACCGATGGTCTGGCCGTTTTCCTTGCAATGCCTCAATGCAGCCAGCGTATCTGCCGTTTCTCCGCTCTGCGAGATGAACAGGGCAAGGCCGCCCTCTTCCAGAACGGGTTCGCGGTAGCGGAACTCG
>CATMNW010000227.1 GCA_950071875.1 uncultured Erythrobacteraceae bacterium
TCCGCGTTCCAAAGAACAAGCGGCGCGCCGGGATCCATGCGGTGATCCTTCTCCGCCGTTCGCCGGTATTTGTGGTTTATCGTCTCGCCGCCCTGCACGTAGGGCACGCTCAGCCAAGCCTTGCCCTCTCGCTCGACTGTCTCCAGCCCCAGCGCCTCGGCGAGCTTGGGATCGAGACCGCGTTCGGCGATCCATTCGCGGTGCTTCTCGTGAATTGCCATCGCCTTCAGCTCCCGACCATTCGCAGTGATGACAGAACCAGACCCACCCCCGATCGTCCCGGCTGACGCTCAGGCATCGATCCTTCTTGTTCCGCCGAGTGTGTGAGCATTCGGGGCAAGTCTGTTTTCCGGTTCGCGTCGGTAGCCATGTCACCAGATTTCCCCGGCGCTTGCCGTTTTGCGAACCTTGCGGAGAATGCCGCCAACGTAAGCCGCCCGGTCTGCGGGCTGTGGGGTCACCAGCATCGCCTCGGTGATTGCTTCCGCCACGACCGCTTGGCCGTGTTCCTTTGCCCACCTGCCGATCAGACCTCGGTTACGGTCACCGAGATAACCGCTTGCCCCATCCCAAAACACCTTCGAAGGATCGGCCGCTGGCCCGTTATCGTTAGATAACGGAATACTCTGGCTTCTGGCTTCTGGTATAAGGCTTGAGCCGGGCTTAAGCGGGGCTTGGCCCCCTCCATTGTTTTGATTGAGGTTTTTCGGGTTTTCACGAGATTTCGCAGAAACTCGACCGCCTTTCGCGCCGTTTTCAGCGTGTTTTCGGCTCGTTTTCGCGTCGTTTTCGAGTTCTTTTTCCGCGCGACGGTTCGTTATCACCCCATTTCTGGCAGTCAGTTTTCCGCTCGCGATCAGCTTCTCGCGCAGGCTCCGCCACTTGCGGACAGAGCATCCCATGTATCCCGCCAGCACACGGTCATGGTCCGCAATCGGCCCACCGCGATCGTAGATCATGTCGAGGACGGTCTGATATGCCCCTCGCTCTTCCAAGGTGAGCGAAAGCATCCCCGTCAGGGCGTCGGAATGGTAGCGGCGGTGCCACGGGTTATCGCTCATTATAGGGCCTCGAAAACTGCCAGGAAGCGCGCGTAGGCGGTGTCCTGTAGGGCGGTGAAATACGGATTGGTCGCTAGGTGCGGCTCGGCGCACGCAGCTTTGCGAAGGGCAGAAAAGGCATCGAAGGCTCGCTGCACCTCTGCGCTGTCGATCAGGTAGGTTGGCGCGACGTTAGCCATGGCCCACCTCCACCACGATGCGACCATCGCGCTCGTCAGAGAATTGAACCGGCTGAATGTCGAAGGCGCTAAGGCGAAATATATAGATCATAGACGGCCCTTTCCGTCTATTTCCCAGCATGGAATAAGCTTGTGCACCTTCCGCGCGATCGCCATGTATTCGCGCTCTTTGATGACAACTAGAGTTTCCTGAGGATAATATTTTCTCAGACGTTTAATGGCTGTCTTACTACGAGCATCCATCCACCCCTTAACTTCGTGTAGGGGGGCGCTTCCGTCATTTTCCCAAATACGGAAGTCCGGCTTATAGCTGCGCACGCCACGTTTAATGGATTCAAACCAGAATGTTTCGGGTTCGTGCGCCCAATCCTTTATCTCTCCCCGAGACTTGAGCCATTCGAGGTAGCGTGCATAGTTTGCTTCCCACCGAGACCGGTAGAACGTGTTTTTGCCGCCAATTTCACGCCACCCAGCCTTCCACGATCCCCGCGACCAGGCTCGACCGTTAGCTGCACTGGTCTTAACCGCCTTCATGGCAATGGCGCTGCGCTCTTCCGCAGTGCGGGCTGCGTTTGCCGCCTTGGATTTTTCACTTATGACGGCTTTAGTTGATGCAGAGTGCTTTCTTCCGGCAAACCCACGGGGATGGCCATTTTCGGCGATCATTGCCTTGGACCTGGCGGACTGAAATTCGCTTAAAGCAGTTTGATCACCCTTAAACGATCGGCGATCCTTTCGCTCTTCAACCCTTTTGCGCGCTTGGTCGCCAAGCCCCAATTTGCTTGCTTTCAAGGCAACCGCCATTCGGTCACGACCAACCTTTTCAGCAACTGCATCTAGGTTGATGATGCCCATAGGATGGGACGCATATGCAGTGCGCAAAGCCTCGACTTCATCAGCACTCCAAGCCCGATTATGAGTGAGTTTTAATTCATAGGCTTTGTTGCGCACCGCCGCAGGGGTTCGGTTTACCTTAGATGCAATATCCTTTGGCAACTCACCCAATTCGTAGCCTTGCTTGAGGGTAGCAATCTGCTCTGGCGTCCAAGCGCCTTTAGCGGGCCAAGGAAGGTCGATCTTCATGCCGACGCCTCCATCTGCGCGCGAAGCTGTTCATAGACAGCGTAGGCGTCGGCATCCCGCTTCATACGCTCATCGAAGGTCGCCAGCGCGTGAACGATCGTGCTATGGTCGCGCCCGAACATCAGGCCGATCTGCGGCGTCGAGAAGCGCAGCGAACCATCTTCCCAAGTCTGATCGCGAAGCAGTCGGATGGCGACAGCACGGGCGCGGATATACCGCTTCCGGCGGCAGTCGCTCACCAGCTCCTTGGGATGCATTTCGAACGCTTCAGCGACTGAATTGATGATCGACCGGCCTACGGTGCCTGCGTGCTTGAAAACCACCGTGCGGGCTTCTTCGAGAAGCTTACGGTGCTGGAACCACTTTTGAGCGGCGCGCTCCCGTTCCGCCTTGCTTTCGTTCTCATTTGCCGCACGGAGATCAGCCGGCATGAGGTTGGGATAGCCCCGGTAGAGGCTGGCGAGGAAGCGGTTGTCGCAGGCTTCTTGTTCGCGACGTTCCCGGCGGATGGCTACGGATACTTCGACCATCACAGCACCCCCACGGCAGCAAGAATGGCAGTCCAAAGAACAATGGCGTAGGTTAGGGGACCGGGAACCATGGCGGGGCGTTTTTGAGCGGGCGAGGTCATGCTGCGGTTCCTTTCGCTGCATGGTGAAGCTTCGCGGCGAGCAGCACGGTTGGCTTCAGCTCTTGCGGAGCGTCATCGTAAGCAAGGCGGCGGCGGTAGCGATTGCCACCAGCGAGGCGGGGCAAAAGAGCGCGCGGGACAGCTTCCCAATTAGTCGGGTCGCAATTTGTCTTGTCGCTGCTTAGACACTTGAGCGCGTGCCCTTCAGGGATCGGGCCGTTTACCTTTTCCCACTCGTGGCGATGCTTCAGGACGTAGCGGCGCTGATAGCCGGTGTGTGGGTTCGTCTCGTCGATGCTGACCTCGACGTAACCATCCTTCGAAACCCGTTCGTGCCCGAGATAGTGGGTATTGTGGGGCTCCTGGCCTTTCTTAAATTGCGTGCGACGAGCGTTCGGGTGACGCCCGCCTTTGCCGGGTGCACAGGGCACGCCCTTGTTGTGCGGCTCCTGCCCCTTTTCGAAGCAGCCTGTGCGGCCTGTCAGCCATCCGTTACGCTTGCACAGGGCGTTGATGTTCTTCAGCGCGATGTCGCGTCCAAACTTGCGGTTGAACGCGGCGCACATTTCGGCACGATTATCTGTCGAATGGGCTTTGATCCATGCGAGCTCGCGCGCCGAGTATGGGATTGCGCGGCCCTTCACGAGGCCTTCCCTTCGATCATCGGGAGCATCGGGCGCACATACTCGCCATGCTCGACAAACAGGGATGCGGCCTTAATCTGAAGCGCAGCGTTGGCGACCACACGGTCAGCGACCGAGACCATTGCTTCAGCGCGGCGGGCTTCCGTTTCGATCTGCTCAGCTGAAAGATCCTCGTCGCCAAGGCGCTCAAGTTGCATGAACAGGTGATCGTTCAGGTCGGAAAGCTTGTTCTTCATTCTGCCGCTCCCGCGCTGGAGAGGGGCATCACGGTCTGAATAATCATATCCGCGGCTTCACGGCATAGAGGCGCTTCGATGTGGTCAATCCGGCCATCTGCCGCAGCCATCGCGATGGTCGAGAAATGCTGAAGCCCGGTAGCGACTGCGCTATTCACACAGAAGGCATCCGCTTCGTCCAAGGGGCGCGCGACGTAGCCAATCAGCGACAGCAGAGCGTTTAGGGCGCGCGGGCCGAGAACGACTGCCAGCGATAGCGCGTTGGAAAGCGATGGCTCCTTGCCATCCACCCGGTAGCTTTTGATCGTGCGGGCAGACACGCCGGACAACTGTTCTAGCTTGGCATCGGTCCAACCTTCGACCTGAGCGGCGCGAAGAGCGGCCTGAACGGCAATTCGGACACTATCGTGCGAAACCAGCGAAGCTTCAGACACTGACGACTTGTCAGTCATGGCCTACCTCATTGTCATGGAAGAAAGGAACGACACTCTCGGAAACCGCCGCTGCGCTGCCGTCCCGGTCGGGGAAGCGGTGCGAGCGGTGGTCGAGAGAATTGAGGCCGAGTGCGGTCGCGATGGCGCGAGCCTGGAAGATGCACTTCACCCGGTTGAGTTCGGCGATGACGTTACCGTCGTGGCCCTCGTCGGCTATCTCGGGGGGCATCTAAGCCTCCACCGGGACAGGCTTGCCCAGCATGAGGTCTATTACCTCACGGTCGAACTCGTCTGCTTTGGGAGGGGTGATCTTGCGGAAGCGGGACGCGTTAAAGCCATCGCCGAACGACTCTCCCGGCCAGCCTTCGAGCCAGAGAGTAGCAAAGCCGCCCACACTGACTCCGACTTTACGAACCGAGGCGATCACCCCAGCGC
>CATMNW010000228.1 GCA_950071875.1 uncultured Erythrobacteraceae bacterium
TCCGATCGAAGCCGCGCGGGTCGACTTCGCGGTTCTCGTCGGGGAAGCAATGGAGCCGCTGGTGCGCAAATTGGGGACGGCTTCGGCTAATGGCCTTGGCAATCCGCTGGCCTTCGCCCATTGCGCTGGGCCTGCCGAAGCGATTGCCGCGCTTGAAGAATTCGGTCTCAACGCCGGGGATGCGATCCTAGTGAAAGGATCGAACGCCGTGGGTCTGGGCCGCCTGGTCGATCACTTCGTCAGCCGAGGCTAAGCAAGGGATCGGGGACGGCCGAGAATGTTCTATCTAATCGCGAAGTGGCTTGAATTCGAAGGGATTTTCAATCTCTTCCGCTACCAGACCTTTCGTGCGGGCGCTGCCATCCTCACCGCATTGTTCATCGGCCTGCTGATCGGGCCCAAGCTGATCGACGTCCTCCGCGTGCGCCAGGGGAAGGGCCAGCCGATCCGCGAAGACGGGCCGCAGACCCACCTCGCCAAGCGCGGCACGCCGACGATGGGCGGGCTGATGATTCTGATCGCCATGGTGCTCAGCCTGCTTTTATGGATGGATCTCACAAATCCCTTCGTGTGGGCGTGTCTCGCCGTGACCATCGGGTTCGGCGCGATCGGGTTCATGGACGATTACGACAAGGTCACGAAAAACAGCCACGCGGGCGTTTCGGGCAAGGTGCGGCTTGCGCTGGAATTCATCGTCGCAGGCATCGCCGCTTATATCATCGTCAGCCAGATCAATACCTGGCTCTACGTGCCCTTCGTGTCCGACCGGGCCATCCCGCTCGGCCCCCTGTATTACGTCTTCGCTGCGATCGTGATCGTGGGTGCGGGCAATGCGGTGAACCTGACCGACGGGCTCGACGGGCTGGCGATCATGCCGGTCGTCATAGCGGCGGGCACCTTTGCGATCATCGCCTACCTTGCCGGGCGCGCCGACTTTTCCGAATATCTCGGCATTCCCTATGTCGAAGGCGCGGGTGAGCTGGCGATCTTCTGCGCGTGCATCATGGGCGCAGGGCTCGCCTTCCTGTGGTTCAACGCGCCGCCTGCCAATGTCTTCATGGGCGACACCGGATCGCTGGCGCTGGGTGGAGCGCTGGGCGCGATTGCCGTTGCCAGCCACCACGAAATCGTGCTCGCGATCGTCGGCGGACTGTTCGTGTTCGAGGCGCTCTCGGTCATCATCCAGGTGTTCTGGTTCAAGCGCACGGGCAAGCGCATCTTCCGCATGGCGCCCGTCCACCACCATTTCGAACAGCTCGGCTGGAGCGAAACCAAGGTCGTGATCCGTTTCTGGATCATCGCCATCGTGCTCGCGCTGATCGGGCTCAGCACCTTGAAGCTGCGGTGATTACCTCGCCCGCCTGGAGGGGCCGCAAATATGCGGTCCTCGGCCTTGCGAGGTCGGGCCGGGCGACGGCGAACGCCTTGCTGGCTGCGGGCGCCGACGTGACCGCGTGGGACGAGCGCGAGGAAACGCGTGTGGCCTTCGCTGGTCGTGTGACGCTGGCCGATCCTGTCGAAACGGACCTGACCGGCTTCGATGGCGTCGTTGTGTCGCCGGGCGTTCCGCTGAACCGCCATCCCATCAAGCCACATGCCGACAAGTATGGCGTGCCTGTGATCGGAGATATCGAACTGTTCGCGCAGGCGCGCGGCGGCCTCCCACCGCATAAGGTCGTCGGCATCACCGGCACCAACGGCAAGAGCACCACTACCGCGCTGACGCACCATATCCTGAAGACCGCAGGCGTGCCGACCACGATGGGCGGCAATATCGGACTGCCGATCCTCGAGCAGCAGCCGCTGCCCGAAGGTGGCGTCTACGTGCTGGAGCTTTCGAGCTACCAGATCGACCTGACCTACAGCCTCGATTGCGACGTCGCGGTGTTGCTCAACATCACGCCCGACCATCTGGACCGCTATGATGGCGACTTCGATGCCTATGCGGCGAGCAAATCGCGCCTGTTCGCGATGCAGATGCGCGGGCACAATTCGATTGCCCGTTTTGCCGATGCGCGCTCGCTCGGGCATTTCGCCGAAGGATCGATTGCGAGCATCCTTGAGGACGTTCTCGCGAACCGGGGCATCGAGCCGGGCGAGCAGTCGGATTGGCCTTCGCTACAGGGTCCCCACAACCGCGAAAACGCGGCGGCAGCGATCGAAGCTTGCGATATTCTGGGGCTGCAAGTCTCGCAAATTCGTGAAGGCCTGCGCACCTTCCCCGGCCTGCCGCACCGGATGGAGCGCGTCGGAGAGCGGGGCGGGGGGCTTTATGTCAACGACAGCAAGGCAACCAACACCGCCGCCGCCGCGCCTGCGCTGGCCGCGTTCGACAGGATCCATTGGATCGTCGGTGGGCAAGCCAAGGAACCGGGCCTTGGCGAGTGCGAGCAGTATATGGGCCACGTCACCGCAGCCTACACCATCGGCGAGGCGGGCGAGGATTTTGCCGAGGCGCTGACACCGCACTGCGCGGTCAGCCGGTGCGGCACGCTCGACAAAGCGGTGGAGCTGGCATCGCAGGTCGCGCGCGCAGGCGAGACCGTACTGCTCAGCCCCGCCTGCGCCAGCTTCGACCAGTTCCGCGATTTCGAGGATCGCGGTGAGACATTCCGCATCCTCGTCAATTCGCTCGACCGGGATCTGACCGCATGAATATCGCGCCTGCAACAGCCATCGCTTCGGAACTGCCCGGTCGCACCAACCGGCGTGAGACGATCCGCGCCAGGCTGAAAATCTGGTGGCGCGAGCTGGACCATGTCCTCCTTGGGCTAATCGTGATCCTGATCGCGGTCGGCTGCGCGGCGATCTCTGCGGCAAGCCCTGCCAGTGCGGCGCGTCTCTCGAGCGACGAAGTAACGCTCAATCCGCTGCGCTTCCTGTTCCTTCACTTGCGCTGGCTGGCGGTGGGTGTGCCCGCGATGATCGGCCTGTCGATGCTCAGCCGGGACAGCGCACGCCGCTTTGCAATCCTGCTTTCCGCAGCAATGGTCGCGGCGATGCTGCTGGTGCCCTTCATCGGCAGCGAGGTGAACGGCGCGCGGCGCTGGCTGAACCTCGGCTTCTCCTTCCAGCCGTCCGAATTCCTCAAGCCCGGCTTCGCGATCACGCTGGCCTGGATCATGAGCTGGCGGCTGAAGGACCCCGAAATCCCGTCCTTCGCTCTCGTCACGGGCGCGCTGGGTGTGGTCGTAGTCCTGCTGATGGCGCAGCCCAACCTGGGCGATGCGATCCTGTTCAGCGGCGTCTGGTTCGTGCTGGTCCTGCTGGGCGGCGTGTCGTTCCGCCACATTGCCGGGCTGTTCGCCGGCGGCCTCATCGGCCTCACATTGGCCTACGCGTTTTACGACAATGCCCGCCACCGGATCGATTCCTGGCTGTTCGGGGGCACCGATTTCGACCAGGTCGACCTTGCCCAGCGTACGCTTCTGGCAGGGGGCTGGGATGGCGTAGGATTCTGGGTCGGGGTGAAGAAGTTCCGCCTGCCCGAAGCGCAGACCGACTACATCTTTTCTGTCGTCGGCGAGGAATTCGGCTTGCTCGCCTGCGGTGCCATCGTGCTCCTCTTCTTCGCCATCGTGCTGCGCGTGCTGGTGCGGCTGGCAAGCGAGGAAAACTATTTCGCGCTGCTCGCTGCCGCCGGGCTTACCGCGCAGCTTGGTGCGCAGGCGTTCATCAACATTCTCGTCAACCTTTCGCTGTTTCCGTCGAAAGGCATGACCTTGCCGCTGGTCAGCTATGGCGGCTCGTCGACGATCGCGGTATGCATGAGCCTTGGCCTGCTGCTCGCGCTCACGCGCCGCAACCCGTTCCTGACGCGGGAGACTGCGGGCCTTCGCAACATGCTCTTCGACAAGGAAAGGGACAAATGAGCGGGGCCAATCGACATTACGTGCTCGCCGCAGGCGGAACGGGCGGGCACATGCTGCCCGCCTTCGCGCTGGCGCAGGAACTGGACCGGCGCGGGCATCACGTCGCGCTGATCACCGACGAGCGCGGGGCGAATATTCCCGGCAAGCCCGATTTCATGCCCGCGCACATCATGCCCGTGGGTCGCTTCACCAAGAATCCGCTCAGCTGGATCGGCGGCGCAAGCAAGGTGATGGAGGGCCGCAAGATGGCCCGCCGTCTGTTCGAGAGTTTCGAACCGAGCGCAGTGGTCGGCTTTGGCGGCTATCCCACGCTGCCAGCCTTGCTCGCGGCGAATGCCGACAAGATTCCGAGCGTGATCCACGAACAGAATGCCGTCCTCGGGCGGGTCAACCGCCTGCTCGCTCCGCGGGTCGATGCGATTGGCACGTCCTATCCCAAGGTCATGCGGCTCAACTCCAAGTGGTCGTCCAAGGTCCATCTCGTCGGCAACCCGGTTCGCCCCGAAGTGCTGGCGCTGCGCGAGGAGCCGTTTCCGACATTTACTGAGGACAGCCTGCTGAAGGTGCTGGTGACCGGCGGCAGCCAGGGCGCGAGCATTCTGGCGCAGGTGGTGCCCGATGGTCTCGCGATGCTGCCGCCCGCGCTGCGCCAGCGGTTGCAGGTGGTGCAGCAGTGCCGGCCCGAAGACGTCGGCGCGGTGCGCGAACGCTATCGCAACCACGACATCCCTGCAGAGCTGGCGACCTATTTCGAGAATATGGCAGAGCGGCTTGCCGATGCGCACCTGTTCATCGGGCGCGCCGGAGCCTC
>CATMNW010000229.1 GCA_950071875.1 uncultured Erythrobacteraceae bacterium
GTCATAGTGGTATCGAGCAGCCGCCCACGGTCCGCTCCGCCGCCGTTTGTTTTCCGCGCCGACCATCCCTTCATGTTTTTGCTGCGCGACAAGCGCTCTGGCGCAATCCTGTTCATGGGACGGCTGGTCGATCCCGGGCAGGACCATACCAAGGGGCCTGAGCCCGATCTGTCGCCGATACCGGTCGTCTCGCCGGAAGAAGGATGTCCGCCCAGGCTTTAGGGAATGGACACGAAAAAGGGCGGCGCCATCGCTGGCACCGCCCCTTCCTTGTCACTCGTAAGCGAGAAGAGCTTACTTGAGTTCGACCGTGCCGCCAGCGGCTTCGATCTTGCCCTTGATTTCTTCTGCTTCGGCCTTGTTGACGCCTTCCTTGAGCGGCTTGGGCGCGCCTTCGACGAGACCCTTGGCTTCGGTGAGGCCCAGGCCGGTGATGGCGCGGACTTCCTTGATGACCTGGATCTTCTTGCCACCGTCGCCGGTGAGAATGACGTCGAATTCGTCCTTTTCTTCAGCGGCCGGGGCGTCGCCACCGGCAGCAGGCCCTGCAACCGCAACGGCGGCAGCGGCGCTCACGCCCCACTCTTCTTCAAGAGCCTTGGCGAGGTCAGCTGCTTCGAGGACGGTCAGCTTCGAAAGTTCTTCAACGAGCTTGGCGATGTCAGCCATGATAATTCACTCCAAAAAATAGCGTGGCCGGGCCTCTGGCCGCGACCGGATATGTCGTGCGGAAAACGTCTTACGCAGCGTCCTTGGCGGCATACGCGCCGAAGACACGAGCGAGCTTGTTCGCCGGGGCATTGACGACCTGCGCGATTTTCGTCGCGGGGGCGTTGACCAGACCAACGAGCTTGCCACGCAGTTCGTCGAGGCTCGGCATCGAGGCGAGAGACCTCACACCGGCTTCGTCGAGCACCTGCGAGCCCATCGAGCCACCGACCACTTCGATGCGGTCGTTGGTCTTCGCGAACTCCACCACGGCCTTGGCCGCGGCAACCGGGTCGGCCGAATAGGCCAGCGCGGTCGGACCGTTCAGGTATTCTTCGATACCTGCATAGTCGGTGTCCTTGAGGGCGATCTTGGCAAGACGGTTCTTCGCAACCTGGTAGGTCGCGCCGGCTTCACGCATCTTCGCGCGCAGATCGGTGGACTCTGCCACCGTCAGGCCGAGGTTGCGGGTGACGACCACCACGCCCGCCTCGTTGAAGACGTTGTTCAGCTGAGCGACCGCATCGGTTTTTTGCGAACGATCCATGCTTACTCCTTCACTATGGCCGACCCCGCACAAGCGGAGACGACCGGCTCACGTTCGACCCCGCCGCAAGAGCTGCGAGGCCATGGGTCCGTTTCTGGGGAAGGAGGTGCATCCGCTAACGGGATGCCGGTTGCGGTGCGCACCGAAGTGCCCGAACCCGCGAAAATCTCGTTTCCCCGTCTAGGCTGGAAATTAAGACCGGCAGATCCCGGTCACCAACTGTCTCGGACGGATGTCCGCCGGGCCAATAGCCGGAGCGGACGGCGCGCACTTAGCGGGAGCGTGCGAGGAGTCAAGTAAAAGAGGGCCCGGCGGGTGGTCCATCAGGGGTTCACGCTGGCGCCGATATCGGCTCCCGCCTGCACAAGCCACTGATCGCCCTGTCCGCCCTTGGTCTGCTTGCCAGCCCGGCCAACGCGACCGGCGGGTTCCAATGCCGCACCGCAGCCAGCCCGAGGATCGAGATCATGCTGGCATTTGGCCATTCCGCTGGTTCGGCCCTGTTTTCCCAGCGCCTGCGGGTGGATGGCAAGGAGATCGCGGTCGACGCGCCGCAATGGTGGCTCGACGATGACGAACTGCGGGTGGTGCTGACCGACACGCAGGCGAACGAGCGGCTGGCTATCGTGAAGGCAAAACGCAAGGGCGACGCCTACGATGGAACGGTCGTCTACCAGGGCAGGCGCCACTGGATCCGCTGCCGGGAGAGCTGACCCGGCCCGACGCAAAACGGCCGCGCAGTCCCGGAGGACGGCGCGGCCGCTTCTGTCAGCTTTCAAAAACCCCGCGAGATTACATCTCGTCGGCGGCGTCTTCCTGCATGTCAGCCTTGTCTTCGAGCTGCTCTGCAGTGGCTTCGTCGCCCTTTTCTTCGGCGAGATCGGCCTGGGCTTCGGTCACGCCCGACTGCGCGTCGAGGACTTCGCCCTGCGCTTCGGTGACGTCGTCGGCCTGTTCGCCGGCTTCTTCGTTGGTGCCGTTGCACGCGACGAGGCCCAGCGCGAAGGTGGCGGCGGCGGCGGTTGCGATGATCTTCTTCAAGGTAATTCCCCCTGTTGTCTCGATGCGAGAGGACCATTCCCCCGGCATTCGGATTTGGTGGCAACTGCCCATGCTCCATCGCGGTTCCCGCGCCAAGCAATATTCTACAAGGACTTAGGGCGCAGGCGTCGTTCGGAGGATTGCGGCCGGAAAACGCTGAGCCTCCCCGGGGATCGGGGAGGCTTCGGCAAGGTATCAGGCGGTTTTGCGCTGTGTGTCGTAAGCGAGCAGATCGCCCGGCTGGCAGTCCAGTTCGCGGCAGATCGCCTCGAGGGTCGAGAAGCGGATGGCTTTCGCCTTGCCGGTCTTGAGGATCGAAAGGTTGGCGAGCGTCATGCCCACCCTTTCGGCCAGTTCGGTCAGCGTCATGCGGCGTTCGTGCAGCAGGTCGTCGAGTTTTACCATGATGGCAGCTCCGTCGGGGGTGTCGGGGGCGGGAGGCATCACACGGTTCCTTCCAGATCTTCGCGCATCGCGGCGCCATGGCGGAACACGCGGGCGAGGATGAACAGGATGACCACCAGCAGCAGGGCGGTCATGTCGAAGTCGCCGTTGCCCATGGAGAAGTGGAAGTTTTCGACTCCGGTCTTCTCGATCGCGTCGGCGTAGCGCGTCAGCTGGATCGCGATGAAGCCGGCGGGAATGATCGCGAGCTGCGTGCCCAGCATCAGCCAGCCCATCTGGCTCAGGCGGGTGGCATTCTCGGGCTGGAAAGGATCGCCTTCGCCCACCGTGCCGATGATCCGCCGCAGCTTGCCGAAGAAGACGAACAGCATCGCGACGATGGCGAGCCCGATGGCCATGATGGCGGCGATCAGCCATGCGGGGAAATCCATATCGAGGGTGGGAAGCTCCTTGGCGATCTCGGCCTCGATCGCACCCTGCGCCAGCAGGATGGCCGGGATCGCGATCACCAGCGCGACCGCGCCGATGGCCATGGCCCCCTGGATGAAGATGCAGAAGATCTTGCCGATCAGAAGCAGCGGATCGTTGATGGCTTTAGGCATGAGGTATCTCCCCTGTTGGTCGTGCGGCCCCGGGTCAGGCCAGTTCGGTTGCCGGCATCAGGCCCGGCATCTGCGCGGCGCCCGGTGCCGGTACGGTGGTCACAGCGCTGAAGCTGCCGCCTGCGATAAGGACGGCGGCGCAAAAGGCGAAGAGGTGCTTGGTGAAATCTTGCATCGGTTATCTCCCTGGATGGGCGTGTCAGGCCAGATCGTGCGATCCGATCGAAGCGACGGCAGGCATGCTGTCGACGGGCGGTACGGTGACGATGGCGGCCATGCTGGTGGTGGAGATCAGGACCGCGACGAGGGCGGCGGTGAAGCGGGTGGTGAGTTCAGTCATTTATCGATCTCCTTTGTGTCCGATATCGATATTCAATAATCCACCGCCGACTTATCGTCAATCGATAAATATCGAAAAACGATAAGGCCCTGATCGATAAACAGAAATTTCTCCGATCCTTTGACATTTCCCGCCCATGTTCCTACATGCCGCGCTCACGCCAGCTTCGAGCAAGGCCGAATCACGCGCGAGATTCGGGTCCATGGAAGGAAGCGGCGCGGCCATACATTCGCGGACGGCATAATCCCCTCGGCTGGCGCAGGTGCGCTTCGCCGCATACGCCGCCCGCGCACCCGGCCAGTTCCCTCGTGCAGCGACAATTTCATTCCTGCGCAGCGGAGGGGGCGTCCTCTCTGTCTGCGCGACACGGCAGAAGAGGCTTTCTCGACCTATGGCGACCAAGAGCGCGAACGACACGGGCCACAAGAACATTGGGGCCCGGTCCAAGACCGGCACGGCCAAGCGCCGCATCCGCAAGATCTTCGGAGACATTCACGAAGTCGTGCAGATGCCGAACCTGATCGAGGTTCAGCGCGAAAGCTACGAGCAGTTCCTGCGCTCCGACAAGCAGATCGACTACGTCTCGGGCCTCGAAAAGACGCTCCGCAGCGTGTTCCCGATCCGCGACTTCGCCGGCACGGCCGAGCTCGACTTCGTCGATTACGAACTAGAACCGCCCAAGTACGACACCACCGAATGCCGCCAGCGCGGGATCACCTACGCCGCGCCGATGCGCGTTACCCTGCGCCTGATCGTGTTCGAAGTGGACCAGGACACCGAAGCCCGCTCCGTGCTCGATATCAAGGAGCAGGAAGTCTACATGGGCGACATGCCGCTCATGACCGAGAACGGCACCTTCATCGTCAACGGCACCGAGCGCGTGATCGTCAGCCAGATGCACCGTTCGCCGGGCGTTCTGTTCGACCATGACCGCGGCAAGACGCACTCCTCGGGCAAGTTCCTCTTCGCGGCCCGCGTGATTCCGTACCGCGGTTCCTGGCTCGACTTCGAA
>CATMNW010000230.1 GCA_950071875.1 uncultured Erythrobacteraceae bacterium
TACAATCAGATCCGGGTTCCACTCATGTAAAGTGTCCGGCCCGACACCTGCCCGCTCAAGCACGCCGGGTCGGAAATTTTCGACAAGCACATCGGTCTCATCTAACAGACTATTTAGTATTGTCCGACCTTCGGGATGTTTTAGATTGAGAGTCAGACTTTCTTTGTTTCGGTTGACACTCATGAAGTAAGAGCTCTCACCCTTTTTAAATGGTGGTCCCCATCCGCGAGTATCGTCGCCACGGCCGGGTTGCTCAACCTTGATTACGCGCGCGCCCATATCGGCGAGCATCATCGCCGCGTGAGGACCCGGGCCGATACCCTGGAATTCGACGACCTTGAGGCCTGTCAGCGGACCGTTGCTCGACATTGCTTCTCTCTCCTCAGAAACTCTTGGGCAGATCCAGCACATGTGTCGCCACATGGCTGAGGATCAAATTCGTGCTGATCGGCGCGACCTGGTAAAGGCGCGTTTCGCGGAACTTGCGTTCGACGTCGTATTCCTCGGCAAAGCCGAAGCCACCATGGGTCTGGATGCACATGTCTGCCGCCGCCCAGCTTGCCTCGCTCGCCAGCATTTTCGACATGTTTGCCTCGGTCCCGGCGGTTTCACCCGCATCGAACATGCGCGCAGCCTTGGTCACCATCTCGGCAGCCGCTGACAGCTGGACATATGCCCGCGCGATGGGGAATTGGACGCCCTGGTTTTCACCGATGGCGCGGCCGAAAACGTTCCGCTCCTTCGCATAGGCGCTCGCCTTGTCGATGAAGAAGCGGCCGTCGCCGATACATTCGGCTGCGATCAAGATGCGTTCTGCATTCATTCCGGACAGAATGTAGCGGAAACCCTTGCCTTCTTCGCCGATCAGAGCGGACTTCGGCACCTTGAGGTCGTCGAAGAAGAGTTCGGTCGTCGCATGGTTCAGCATGGTGCGCACCGGACGCACCGTTAGGCCGTTGCCGACCGCCTCGCGCATGTCGACCAGTAGCACGCTCATGCCGTCGGACGGCTTGGCGCATTCCTCACGCGGGGTCGTGCGGCACAGCAGGACCATGAGGTCGGAATGCTCGGCGCGGCTGATCCAGATCTTCTGGCCGTTGACGACGTAATGATCGCCCGCATCCTTGGCGAAGGTCGATATCCGAGTGGTGTCGGTACCTGCGCTAGGCTCGGTCACACCAAATGCCTGGAGGCGCAGTTCGCCGCTGGCGATCTTGGGCAGGTATTCGCGCTTCTGCTCCTCGCTTCCATGCTTCAGCAGAGTGCCCATGGTGTACATCTGCGCATGGCAGGCCCCGCCGTTGGAGCCCGAACGATGGATTTCTTCCAGTACCGCGCAGGCCGCCTCGAGCCCGAGGCCCGACCCGTCGTATTCCTCGGGGATCAGCACCGAAAGGAAACCGGCATCGGTAAGAGCGCTGACGAATTCGGTCGGATACGCACGGTCGCGGTCCAGCGCTCGCCAGTATTCGCCCGGGAATTTCGCGCAAAGCCTGCGCACTGCTTCACGGATTTCCGGAAAGGTCTCGCTCAAATGTCCGTCTCCCATTGCAACCTTTCTGGCGCGGGAAAACGGGTTTGGCAACGACAGTATGGGAGAATGGATGCCCCGTGAGGATTCGAACCTCAATTGACGGAGTCAGAGTCCGTAGTCTTACCATTAGACGACGGGGCATCAGCCGTCCGGACAGGCGAGAATCGCGCTGGTCTCCGGACGAGAGGCCGCGCATCTAGTTTTCTCGCCGCATGAGGTCAACCCCGTGTCGACCTGCCGCACTTGCCCCACCCTCGCTTCGCCGCTAGCATCGTTGCCAAGTCCCCGCGCACGGTGGTTTGCGCGGGAGGAAAAATAGAAAGATCTCCCTCATGGCGGACCATCCTCCGCCGGACATTAAAAGAGGGCACGGGACACAACGGGGCGGCAAGTCCGGCAAGGTAGCCGATTTCCGCTACAAGCGCCCCTCCCGGGCCGATGGCAAGCAAGGCGACAGGCGCGATGCGCCGCGCCGTGATGGCGCTTTCGCATCACGGGCGAAGCCGCAGCAATCACAATTCCCTCACCGGCGACAAGCCTATGCCGCTCTCGATCTCGGCACCAACAACTGCCGCCTTCTGATCGCACGCCCGTCGGGCGAAAATTTTACCGTGATCGACGCCTTCAGCCGCGTAGTGCGGCTGGGCGAAGGACTTGCTGCGAGCGGGAAGCTTTCCGACGAAGCGATGGAGCGGACCCTGGCGGCCCTGCATGTCTGTGCCGAGAAGCTCAAACGCCGGAACGTCCGCCTTGCCCGCTCGGTCGCTACCGAGGCTTGCCGCAGGGCGTCGAATGGTGAAGCGTTCATGCAGCGGGTCCACCGGGAAACCGGGATAATGCTCGATATAATCTCGGCGCAGGAGGAAGCCCGCCTTGCCGTTCTGGGATGCCATGTTCTCCTCGAGGAAGGCGACGGCCCGGCGATAATCTTCGATATCGGGGGCGGATCGACGGAGCTGGTGCTGGTGCAACCGGGCGAAAAGGTCCCGCGCATCCTCGACTGGTTGAGCGTGCCCTGGGGCGTGGTTTCGCTGACAGATACCGTCACGGGATCGGACGAAAGCGAGCAATCCAGGCTTGACCGCTATACAGGGATGAGGCGCACTGTCGGGCGCAGCTTCGCCGAGTTTGCGGAACGCATTCGCGAGCATGCTGGTTCACCCGAGCCGATCCGCCTTCTGGGTACCAGCGGCACGGTGACGACACTGGCGAGCCTGCATCTCGAACTGCCGCAGTATGACCGGCAGGCGGTGGACGGACTGATCGTTCCATCGCAGGCGATGCGCGATATTTCGCGGCGGCTTTCCCGCATGAGCGCGCCCGACCGGCAGCAATTGCCCTGCATCGGCGACGACCGCGCCAATCTCGTGATTGCGGGCTGTGCGATTCTAGAATCCATTCTGGATATCTGGCCGGCCGAACAGCTGGGAGTCGCCGATCGCGGTATTCGCGAGGGCATCCTGCGCAGCCTCATCGCTGCGGATGCCGAAGGCGAGCGCAGCCGTGCCGCGCTGCAGACAATGCGGGAGCAGAACGTATGAGCCGCTCGGGAAAAGACCGCGAAACGCGGGTGAAGACCGCGAAGAAACGAACCGCGAGTTCCACCCGCTGGCTCCAGCGCCAATTGAACGATCCCTACGTCAAGCAGGCAAAGGCCGAAGGGTACCGCAGCCGGGCCGCTTACAAGCTTCTGGAGCTCGACGAGAAATTCGACCTCCTGAAGGGCGTCACCCGTGTGGTCGACCTTGGTATTGCGCCTGGTGGGTGGGCGCAGGTCGTACGCAAGCGTAAACCCAAGGCCCTTGTCGTCGGCATCGACCTGCTCGAGGTGGAGCCGATAGACGGCGTGACCATTTTCCAGATGGATTTCATGGACGACGACGCCCCACAGGTGCTGGAAGATGCGCTGGGCGGAAAGGCGGAACTCGTCATGAGCGACATGGCGGCCAACACCGTCGGTCACAAGCAGACCGACCACCTGCGCACGATGGGGCTCGTCGAAGCGGCTGCCTGGTTCGCCATCGAAAACCTCGCACCGGGTGGGACTTTTCTGGCCAAGGTTCTCGCGGGCGGAACCGACGGCGACCTGCTCAAACTGCTCAAACAGCATTTCAAGTCGGTCAAGCATGCCAAGCCACCAGCCAGTCGCAAGGGCTCGAGCGAATGGTACGTCATTGCACAGGGCTTCAAAGGCTAGGCAATCCGGTAACAAAAAACCCCGCACGAGGCGGGGCTTTTCGCTAGAGGTTGTACCGAAAGATCAGTCGACCTTCGTCACGCCTTCATTGTCGCCTGCGGCATTCGCCGATGCGACCGGTTCGTCGGCGCCCAGCGCGCCCGCTGCTTCGGCCTCGGTCGGCTCTTCGCCTTCGACCGCGGTACCTTCCGCAGCTTCTTCGGCTTCGGGAGCGACCGGTTCCGGCTTGGCAGGTGCGCCACCATACGATGCCATGAATTCCATGGCGTTTGCACGGTCTTCAGGCTTGCCGAGACCGGCAAAGCTCATCTTCGTGCCATTGGCAAAACCGCGCGGACTGGTGAGCCACTCATTCATGTTTTCCCAGGTCCAATCGCCACCGTGGTCCGACAGTGCCGAGCTATAGGCGAAACCTGCGGCATGCTTGCCGATCGGCTTGCCAAATACGCCATAGAGATTGGGACCGATACCGTTAGCCCCGCCCTGATCGATGGTGTGGCATGCTGTGCACTTGGCAAAGACCTTTTCGCCCGCGGCGGCATCGGCACTGGCCAGAAGCGTGCCGAGGTCCGGCCCGGCATCGGCGCCGCCGTCGGCTGCTTCGCCTTCGATGAAGAAGCCCGGCTCAACGCCTTCGGCCAATTCGCCACTGTCGGCATGGAAGTACATACCTGAAGCTATCGAGCTGCCCAGCGCCACGATTCCGGCGAAAAGGACCCAGCCTGCAGCGGTATTGAAACGATCGTCCATTGTGCAATTTACCCGGCGAAATACGGTTGGTCTTATGGTTGCGCGCCGCTCTAGTGCCCGCGCGCTCCTTTCGCAAGTGCGCAGGCCGCAATAGCGCTTGATGCCTGCGGAACCCCGCCGTAACGCTCCCCCC
>CATMNW010000231.1 GCA_950071875.1 uncultured Erythrobacteraceae bacterium
GACCCTGTGCCCGTGCGAGACAAGCGTCGCCCGTTCTCGACAGGCCAGCTTCAGCGCATTTTTACAGGCAAACCGTTTGAGGCGCTCAGGAATCCAAGCACGACAAGTCTCAAGCCCTCCTCTCCATCGAGATTCTATGTGCCGCTCATCGCGTTGTTCAGCGGGTTGAGGCAGAATGAAATCTGTCAGCAGACGACTGATGACATCACCGACATCGATGGCGTCCCGTGCTTCATCGTGAAGAGTGACCCGACGCGCGGAAAGCGTGTCAAAACCGCTTCCTCCGAGCGTGCGGTGCCAGTGCATCCAGCACTGGTCCGCGCAGGCTTGTTGGACCATCACCGAAAGATGTGTTCGTCAGGTGAATTGAGAATGTGGCCAGACTTGGCACTGGACCGTTTCGGTTATGCGTCCGCCTATTTCTCGAAGTGGTTCGCTCGCTACCTCACTCAGGTGGGTGCGAAACTTGAGCGCACCAGCTTTCACAGCTTTCGCCACTGCTTCCGAGACTCGCTCCGCGCTGCTGGTGTTGAACGTGAGATTGCGTTTGCCCTGATCCTGTCGGGTGCGCCATTTTTTCGAAACCGGTCCGATTGCTCCCGCGCGCGTTGTAATGCGGGTGCGGTATCGCGTCGGACACTACTCCGCGAACAGTTCGGGGTAGGTCCACGCCCATGGATAGCGGTTGTCGCCCAGCACCATGGCGACGATAGCGGGATAGATCAGTTCGGCGCGGACATCGTTGCCGAGCAGGACAACACAGCGTTTGTTCGCCTCGTCGCATTGGGCGATATTGCCGGTCCATTCATTGTGGCCGCCCTTGGCAAAATACCGGCCCGTCGGCCCTTCCCAAGTATCGACGCCCAACCCGCCTGCAAGGTTTACCGACGGACCGTTGGGTGCATAGGTGCCGGGAACATCGATGGTCGGAAACTTCGATCTGGTAGTGATCGGAACGGCGGGTCTCGTCCACTCGGTCCGCATTTCCGGTGACAGACCTTCTCCCATTAGCATGCCGCGCCACATGCGAGCCTGGTCGGCGATGGTCGTGTCCATGGAACCCGAAGCGCTGACGTTGCTTCGGGCGTCGTGCGGTTCGAAAGTGCCGTCGAACCTGTAGCCGTCGGCTAGGTGGCTGGCAAAATCCTCGCGCCACTGCATGCTCGTATTCGGCATTCCGAAGCGATCGAAGATCCGGCGCTGCATCTCGTCCTTGACGTTTAGGCCAAGGCCCTTTTCCAGCACGAACTGGAGCAGATAAAACCCCTCGCCCGAATAGGCGTAGGCCGTGCCCGGGGTGAAATGGAACGACATCTTTTGGTCAGGTTCCAGCCAGCGCAGGTTCGCCAAGCCGGAACTGTGGTTCAACAGGATACGCGGTGTCAGAAGTCGCCACCGTTCGTCCCCTGCCAGTGAAGACCAGTCCCCCCGACCATCTCCGGTATATTCCGGCAACGGCTTGGGTAGATATTCGCTGATCGGCGTATCGAGGCCGATCATGCCCTCGTCGACCAGTTGCAGAACCATATAGCTGAAGGCGGCCTTGGTGATCGAAGCGGCATACATTATCGAATCGGTTTCGAGCGGCACGCGCCTTTCGACATTGGCATAGCCGAATGCACGGACATGGCGGATTTCGTCGCGATCGATAATGGCAATCGCCATCCCCTTCACATCATTGGCGGCCATCAAGTCCGTAATGCGGGTATCGAGTTCTTCGAATTCGGCAGGCATGAGTCTCGGTTGGCCTATGTCAGGCGGCGATGAAAGGGCGGCCGGTGCGCAGGCGCCGAGCAGGGTAGCGGCGAGAAGCATGAGGTTCTTCACGATAATTTCTCCTTACCGGTATAAACGGAACGATTGCGCTCAAGCTGGATCGAAGTCTGACCCCGCCAGCCCGCCCCTCCCCGACAAAATCTCCAATACAAGCCTTGCAATTGAGAATCACTCTCATTAGCAGCGCCGGCATAGATTTCACTCATGGGGGTCCCCTTGTCGAACCGTTCGAAATTCGTTTGCACCTTGCTCGCCAGCGCTGCGCTGTTTCCTTCCCAAGCGTTTGCCGCGGACGCGGAGGCTACTTCCAGCCTCGATGCATTCGATGATCAGACCGGCACCTCGCCCATCGTCGTTACCGGCGTTCGCAGCGAAGGCACCGACGATTACGGTGTCGAAGAACAGAGCACCGCGATGCGGCTGCCGCTCAGCCAGCGCGAGACCCCGCAATCGGTGAGCGTGGTGACCCGCCAGCAGATCGACGATTTCCAGCTCAACGACGTCAACGCCCTGCTGACGACCGTGCCGGGCGTGAGCGTGCTGGCTGCAGAAACCGACCGGGTCTATTATTCCGCACGCGGCTTCGACATCCAGACCTTCCAGATCGATGGCGTTGGCCTGCCCTTTGCTTTCGGCATCCAAACCGGTTCGCTCGACACCGCGATTTACGACCGGATCGAAGTAGTGCGCGGTGCGCCGGGCCTGCTTTCGTCCACTGGCAATCCCAGCGCCGTGATCAACTTCATCCGCAAGCGGCCATCCACGGATCTGCAGGCAGCCGGGTCGGTCCAGTACGGATCGTTCGACAATCTCAGGCTCGATGGTGATGTGAGCGTACCGATAACCTCGGACGGCAGCGTCCGCGCG
The DNA here is from genome assembly GCA_950071875.1 of uncultured Erythrobacteraceae bacterium. Taxonomy (GTDB): domain Bacteria; phylum Pseudomonadota; class Alphaproteobacteria; order Sphingomonadales; family Sphingomonadaceae; genus Qipengyuania. The sequence goes on from CATMNW010000231.1 coordinate 2,644, forward strand.
CGGGCTGTCGGGGCTTATCTCGACACGGACAGCCATCTCGACCGCTACAGTTTGAAGCGCTGGACCGGCTACGGCATCGTGGAAGCCGACCTGGGGCCGAACACCGTGGTCAGCGCCGGCTACGCGCACCAGGATCACCAGAGCCGCAATGCCATGTGGGGCGCGATCCCGCTGTATTACACGGACGGAACCCGCATCGATTTCGATCGCAGCGCCAACTACGCCCCCGACTGGTCGGGCTGGAACGTGATCGACCGCCAGATCTTCGGCGATATCGCGCATGATTTCGGAGATGGCTGGACAGCGCGAGTGACCGTGCTGCGGCGCGCCGTTACCGAAGATGACGAACTCTTCTATATCTACGGCAATCCCGATCGCGCGACAGGCGACGGCATCTTCAGCTATCCCGGCAAGTTTGCGGGCGAAACCCGGAACTTCACTGTCGAAGCCTATCTCACGGGGAAGGTCGGCATCGGCGGGCGCGAACACGACATCATGATCGGCGCGAACCGCGGTGCCCAAAGCTACAAACAATTTTCGAGCTACGACTATTCTCAGGTCGGCGTGCCCCTGCCGCTCGATACCCTGTTCGAAGGCAATTTCCCGCGGCCTGACTTCCCGGATTTCGAACTCAGCCTCGACCAGCATACCCGCAGGGAAACGGTCTACGGCCTGTTCCGTGCCAATGTGTCCGATGCGCTCAAGGTCATGCTGGGCGGCAACTATACGCACGCAAGCAGCGAAGGGGTTTCCTACGGCACGCCGCAGGATTTCGACGAGAGCAAGTTCCTGCCCTTCGTTGGTGCGACCCTCGATCTGTCATCCAGCATCAGCGCCTATGCCAGCTATGCCACCATCTTCCGTCCGCAGGTCGAACTGAACGCTGCGAATGAAATCCTGCCCCCGATCGAAGGAGACAATCTGGAGGCCGGTATCAAGGGCGAGTGGAACGACGGCCGCCTCTATGCGAGCGCAGCGGTCTTCCAGGCGCGACAGAACAACACCGCGTTCGGAATGTTCGATCCTGCATTGGGCCGCACGGTATACACGCCCGTAGATGCCGAATCGACCGGCGTTGAATTCGAATTCGGAGGTATGATCGCACCCGGCCTGCAGGCCACCGGTGGCTTCACGGTCATGCGCATCCGTGACGAGAACGACAATCCTGAACGCACCTTCGTGCCGCGCAACACGGGTCGGCTGAATCTCGTTTATTCGCCGCCTTCGCTGGACCGTCTGAAACTGGGCGTATCGGCCCAGTACCAGAGCGATTTCTATTTCGAGCCGGGCGGCGTTTCGGTTACTACCGGTGAGCCGATCCGGATCGAGCAGGGCGATTATGCCCTCGTCGATCTGATGGCGAGCTATGACGTGACCGACGCACTCGGGCTGAGCCTGAACGTGCGCAATGTGACCAACGCCAAATATCTTTCGTCGCTGACTTTCGACCAGAGTTTCTATGGCGCACCGCGTTCCGTTCTGGCCTCCGTGCGTTTGAGTTATTGATGGCGATCGGACTCGCCATAGCGGCGCTTGCCGTGGCGGTCGTCCTGGTCCGTATGGGTTGGGGCGGCCGCAAGGGCCTGTCCGGCGCGGGCTGGACGCTGGCTGCGGCATCGCTCTCGGTCATGACGTGGTCCAGCGGAGCATGGGGTCTTGCCACGGGACTGACAGCCGGAGCGGTCTTTGCTCTCGCAATTGTCCTGTATGCGGGGGCGGTTTCTCCGCAGAAGACCACCAGGCGTGCGATGGCAGGCACATCGGTCAGGCTCCCCACGAGCTATGAGGGGATTGCGCGAAGGATCTTCGTTTTTCTTCTAGTGGTCCCGGTTTCCTTCGCCGCGGCGCAGTGGCTGGCATTCGCCGTCAATGCCGCCATGAAGGGCGGGGCGCCGCTGGAAGCGAATTCGGTATCGACGATAATGTTTCTCCAGCCAGTGGTCTGGGCAATCCTGATGGTGTGGC
>CATMNW010000232.1 GCA_950071875.1 uncultured Erythrobacteraceae bacterium
CTGGCTGAGGGTCAAAGGGTGGCGGATACTCGACAAGCGTGTGAAAACTCCGGCAGGCGAAATCGACCTGGTGGCGAAGCGCGGGGATTTGATCGCCTTTGTCGAAGTCAAGTGGCGCAGGAAAGCAGCCGACCTCGACCATGCGATCGACGAGTATCGTCTGTCACGCGTTGCAGCGGCGGCGGAAACAATCGCGCATCGATATATCGAAGGGCATGAAGATATCCGTATCGATGTGATCCTGCTTGCACCTGGCACCTTCCCTCGCCACATCGCGAACGCCTGGCAGCCTTAAAGGAACCGACATGCCATTACGCGTCGCCGTACAGATGGACCCGCTCGAAAGCATCAAGATAGCGGGCGACAGCTCGTTTGCGTTGATGCTGTCCGCACAAGAGCGTGGGCACGAGCTTTGGCATTATGATGTTTCAACGCTCGCTTACGAAAGCAACGGCACCAGGCATGGCAAAATTACTGCCCACGCTAAGCCGGTAACGGTGCAGCGCGTCGAAGGAGAACATTTCACTGCTGGAGAACTGCGGCGGATCGACCTTGCACATGATATCGACGTAATCCTCATGCGCCAGGATCCGCCGTTCCATCTCGGTTATATCAGTTCCGCTCTGCTGCTTGACCGGCTCAAGGGCACCACGCTGGTCGCCAATGACCCACGCGAAGTCGTAAACGCTCCCGAGAAGATGTTCGTGCTCGATTACGCGCGGTTCATGCCGCCGACCCTCGTCGCGCGGCATCTCGACGATTTGCGGGACTTTCAGAAGAAGCATGGTTCCGTCGTCGTGAAACCGCTCCATGGCAACGGGGGCAAGGCGATTTTCCGTATCGATGAGCAGGGCACCAATCTGTCGGCACTTTCCGAAGTGTTCGACCAGACCTGGCCCGAACCTCATATGGTCCAGCCCTTCCTTCCCGAGGTAAGCGAAGGCGACAAGCGTATCGTCCTGATCGATGGCGAATTCGCAGGCGCAATCAACAGGTTCCCCGGGAAAGGCGAGTTTCGTTCGAACCTTGCCCAAGGTGGTCACGCGGAAGCTGCCACCTTGACCGAGCGCGAAGAGGAAATCTGCGCAGCAATGGGGCCCGAACTGAAGCGCCGCGGCCTGGTTTTCGTCGGCATAGATGTAATCGGAGGCAAATGGCTGACCGAGATAAACGTCACCTCACCAACCGGTATCGTGGCTATCGACAAGTTCAATGGCACCGATAGTGCGGGAGCGATTTGGGAAGCAATCGAGCGCCGACACGCCGCGATGTAATCCTACTCTTCGCGGGGGTGCGCGCTCCGATATGCTTCCAGCAATGTCGCCGCGTCGACCTTGGTGTAAATCTGTGTGGAGCCAAGGCTCGCGTGGCCCAGCAGTTCCTGCAGACTTCTGAGATCGGCTCCGGCTCCCAGCAAATGCGTAGCGAAGCTGTGCCGGAGGGCGTGAGGCGTCGCGGTTTCGGGAAGGCCCAGAGCTTTGCGCGCCCTTGCCGTGGCTTGCTGGACCATACCTTGAGAAAGCGCGCCACCCTTTGCCCCGCGAAATAGAGGATCGTCCTTCGTTACCGTCCATGGGCAATGCGCAACATACTCCGCAACGGCATCGCGGATTATCGGCAGGATCGGCACCACTCGCTGCTTTCCGCCCTTGCCGGTGACCGTAAGGCGCTCTCCGAGAGGGAACGCCGCACCGGTTAGCGATAACGCTTCGGCTATTCGCATCCCCGCGCCGTAGAGAAGCAAAAGCACTGCGCGATCCCGGATGCCGATCCAACCGTCGTTGGCTAAACTCTGTACGGTATCTGCCAACCCGGCAGCTTCGTCGGGGGTTACCGGCCGTGGCAAACCTTTCTTGATCCTCGGACCGCGTAGCCTTGGGGCTTCCGATATCGAGCGGCCTGCCTGGGACTGGGCAAACGCGATAAATCTCTTCAGCGCCGAAAGCTCACGAGCCGCCGATGAGTTCGACAGCCCATCACTACGGCGAGCCGCCAGATGTGAACGCAATTGGGCAGCAGTGAGGTCGGCCACCGCGTCCCAATCGGTCAAGCCGAACCGTATCAGCAGCCGGTCTGCGGCCTTCTGATAGGCGCGCACGGTATGGGGAGATCGCCTGAGCCCGAGCGCGAGATGGTCATGCCAAGTGCCGAGCATCTCCGCGCTGCTCACGATGTCACCAGTTCCGCCTGAACCAGCTCACCCAGCAGCGCGTCCAGCAACGGCATGCCTTGCGGCGTGACGGCAATCCGGTTCTGCCGCCGCTTGAGGAGCCCCAGATCGCTGTAAAGGTCCAGCTTTGCGTCATCGATCAGCGCTGCCGGCTGAACGTCGAACCGGCGGGCCAGGGTCACGAGGTCAACACCCTCGGCAAGTCGCAGGCCCATCAGAAGTGCTTCGGAAGCCTGTTCGCGCGGGCCGAGGACACGTTCTTCGGCGATCCCGTGACCCTGCGACGTCACGGCGGAAAGGTAGTTCTCAGGCTTGCGGTGACGCACCGTCGCGACGTCACAGCGCCGGCCATGCGCGCCGGGACCGATACCGATATAATCCTGGTAACGCCAGTAAGTGAGGTTGTGACGGCTTTCCTGTCCGGGTCGCGCATGATTGCTTACCTCGTAGGCCGGCAAGCCGGCGGCCGATGTCATTTCGCGAGTGAGGGCGAACAGGTCGGCGGCATTGTCGTCATCCAGCGGATCGAACACACCGCGCCTGACATCCGTGGCAAATCGTGTCGCGGGTTCAATCGTCAGCTGGTACAAGGAGATGTGGTGGGTACCGAGCCCCAGGCCTTCTGCCAGTTCGGTTGCCCATTCGGCTTCGGTTTGATCCGGCCTCGCATAAATGAGGTCCACCGATACTCTGGCGAAATTGCTTTGGGCTATGCCGATCGCTTCCAGAGCCTCATCCGCACTGTGCAACCTGCCAAGAAAGCGCAGCACCTCTTCGCGCAGGCTTTGCACGCCAAGCGAAACGCGGTTGACCCCGGCACTGGCGAGGTCGGCGAAACTGGCTGCTTCGACCGAGCTTGGATTGGCCTCCAGCGTAATTTCGATATCCGGAGAAAAGCCCCATTGTTTCTCAGCTGCACTGAGCAGATCGGCCACTAGAGCTGGTGGCATGAGCGAAGGCGTTCCGCCGCCAAAAAAGATACTTGTGAGCGGCCCTGCCGAACCCACCGTAATTGCTTCGTGGCGCATATCGGCAAGCAGCGCGGCCTTCCAGGCAGCGTGATCGGTGTTGGACCGGACATGGCTGTTGAAGTCGCAATAAGGACATTTCGCGAGACAGAAAGGCCAATGTATATAGAGTGCGCGAGCCAAGTTTGCCTTCAGAAAATCTTAAACATTGATGCGGAAAACTCCGCCGATGGACGGGTCAAAGAAATGGGTTATGCCAGCATTCGGCGTGATGGGCTTGTTATTTGCCACGGGTACCGCGGTGCCCGCAAGCGGATCGTCGGATTCGACGATAGCGGATTCGCAAACACATCTGCACCAATACCCTCGTGCAGGCAGCCAATCAGGCCTGGACCGAAATGCCCGCATGCTTGCCGCGCATAATGCGGAACGTCATCGCCTGCGTCTTGAACCGCTGAAGTGGAGCAACCGCCTCGAACGGGAGGCAAAGGAATGGGCGCGCCATTTGTCGCGGAAGGGCGTGTTGCAACATGCCGACCTCGATATGCGGAACGGAACGGGCGAAAACCTCTGGATGGGGACCGCCGGGCATTGGCCGGTCGAAACGATGGTCGCAAAGTTCCTGGAAGAGAAGCAACACTACAAGCACGCCCACTTCCCGCATAACTCCAAGACGGGAAACTGGGCTGATGTGGGCCACTATACCCAAATCGTCTGGCGCGAAACCAGAGAGGTCGGTTGCGCCCTGGCCACCGACCTCGGTAGCGATATTCTGGTTTGTCGCTATTGGCCCGCCGGCAATGTGTGGGGCCGCAAGGCTTATTGATCGCTAGCCGAACTGTTCGGCAACCAACTTTGCGAAGGCATCGGCGCGGTGGCTGATCGCGTGCTTCTCCGACGGGTCTAGCTCGGCGAAGGTGTGCTCGCGACCATTAGGTTTGAAAACAGGATCGTAACCGAAACCCATTGTTCCGCGGGGGGGCCATGTGAGTGTGCCCGGGGCAGTTCCTTCGTAAACTGCATGCTCTCCATCCGGCCAGGCGAGCGCAAGTACGCAGTGAAAGGCGCAGGATCGATCTACATCGGCGCCTTTTTGCTGAAGCATACCCTCGACCTTGCCCATGGCCATGTACCAATCCCGGCCCGGATCCCCTTCGAACCATTGCCGCTCGGCCCAGTCGGCGGTGTAGACGCCGGGGCGCCCGTCGAGCGCAGCGACCGATAAGCCGCTGTCATCGGCCAGCGCAACGAGCCCGGACGCTTCTGCCGCAGCTCGCGCCTTGATCATGGCGTTCTGGACAAAAGTTGAGCCGGTCTCGGCAGGTTCGGGCAGACCGAGCGATCCCGCCGAGATGCATTTTACGCCATACGGTTCAAGCAGCGCGGAAATTTCCTTGAGTTTCCCCGCGTTATGCGTGGCAATTACCAGCGTGCCTGAACCGATGCGGCGGGTCACTTG
>CATMNW010000233.1 GCA_950071875.1 uncultured Erythrobacteraceae bacterium
CCATATTCTGCGGTGTTCGAGATCGAATAGCGCATGTTGGCGATGCCGCCCTCATAGAGCAGGTCGACGATCAGCTTGGTTTCGTGAAGGCATTCGAAATAGGCCATTTCAGGCGCATATCCGGCCTCGACCAGCGTTTCGAAACCGGCCTGGATGAGGTGGGTGATCCCGCCGCACAGCACTGCCTGTTCGCCGAAGAGGTCGGTCTCGCACTCTTCCTTGAAATCGGTTTCGATAATACCCGACCGGCCGCCGCCAACAGCACTTGCATAGGACAGGGCGAGCTGTTTGGCGAAGCCCTGTCCGCCCGACTGCTCGCTCTCCTGGTGGACAGCGATGAGGCAGGGCACGCCGCCGCCCTTGATGTATTCGCCGCGCACCGTGTGGCCCGGCCCCTTGGGCGCGATCATGATGACATCGACGTCAGCAGGCGGGTCGATCAGGCCGAAATGGATGTTGAGGCCATGCGCGAAGGCAAGCGCGCTGCCCGGCTTCATCTTGCCTGCGACCTCGTTCGCATAAATGGCCGCCTGATGTTCGTCGGGTGCGAGGATCATCAGGACATCTGCCCATTCTGCCGCTTCGGCCACGGTCTTCACCGTAAAGCCCGCACCCTCGGCTTTTTTCGCCGTGGCCGAGCCTTCGCGCAGTGCGATGACGACTTCGCCAACCCCGCTGTCGCGCAGGTTCTGGGCATGGGCATGGCCCTGGCTGCCATAGCCGACGATGGCGACCTTCTTGTTCTTGATCAGCTGCTGGTCGCAATCGGCATCGTAAAAGACTTGCATTGTATCCCTCGGTTTATTCGGCGGAAGTTCCGCGCATCATTCCCACTATCCCCGAGCGCCCGACCTCCACGAGGCCGAGTTCGCGCATCAAGGCGATGAAACTGTCGATCTTGTCCGGCGAGCCGGTCAGTTCGAAAACGAAGCTCTGTGTCGTCGTGTCGACCACATTGGCGCGGAACAATTCCGCGATACGCAGCGCCTCGACGCGATTGTCGCCCTTGCCGGCGACCTTGATCAGCGCAAGCTCGCGTTCGACGTGCGCACCGGTTTCGGTAAGATCGATAACCTTGTGCACCGGGACCAGCCGTTCGAGCTGGGCACGGATCTGGTCAATTACCGGTTCCGGACCATTGGTCACGATGGTGATCCGGCTGATCGCATGGTCTTCGGAAATATCGGCAACCGTCAGGCTGTCGATATTGTACCCGCGCGCGGTGAACATGCCGGTTATCTTCGCAAGGATGCCCGGCTCGTTGTCGACGATGACGATGAGGACGTGGCGTTCGCTGGATTGCTGGGCAATTTTCATCAGACAAGCGCCTTCGCTTCGTCGTCCATCACGCCGCCGACTTCGTCGCCATACAGCAGCATTTCGGTATGCGCCGCACCGCTGGGGATCATCGGGAAGCAGTTGGCTTCCTTGGCCACCTGGCAATCGACGATCACGGGGCCATCGTGTGCCAGCATGGCTTCGATACCTGCGTCGAGCCCGCTTTCATCCTCGATGCGAATTCCTTTCCAGCCATAGGCTTCGGCCAGTTTCACGAAGTCGGGCAGGCTGTCGGAATAGCTGTTCGAATAGCGGCTCTCGTACGTGAGTTCCTGCCACTGGCGCACCATGCCCATGTATTCGTTATTGAGGATGAAGATCTTGACCGGCAGGCGGTACTGGCTGGCCGTGCCGAGTTCCTGGATATTCATCTGGATGCTGGCTTCGCCCGCAATGTCGATCACTAGGCTGTCCGGATTGCCCAACTGCGCGCCGATGGCGGCAGGCAGGCCGTAGCCCATGGTACCCAGACCGCCGCTGGTCAGCCATTTGTTTGGACCCATGAAACCAAAATATTGTGCCGCCCACATCTGATGCTGGCCGACTTCGGTAGTGATGATGGGATCGCGGTCCCTGGTCAGCGCGAACAGCCGTTCGATGCTCTTCTGCGGCATGATCTGGTCGCTCAACCGGTCGGGATAAGCGAGGCATTCGCGCGCCTTCCATCCCAGTATCCGGGCCTTCCATTCCGACAGGTCGCGGCCCTCCCGGTTTCCCCAGGCATCGACCATCTGCTCTAGCACATGGGCACAATCGCCAACGATGCCCAAATCGACGGGCACGATCTTGTTGATGCTTGCCCGATCGATGTCGATGTGGATTTTCTTCGCCTGCGGAGCAAAGGCATCGAGGCGACCGGTAACACGGTCATCGAAACGGGCGCCAACCGCAACGATCAGGTCGGCGCGGTTCATCGTCATGTTGGCTTCATAGGTGCCATGCATCCCCAGCATCCCGAGCCAGTCGGGATGGTCCGCGGGAAATGCACCGAGACCCATCAGCGTGCTGGTCACAGGCGCACCGGTGGCGGCCTGCAGCTTGCGAAGCAATTCGGTCGCGCGCGGGCCGGCGTTGATGACACCGCCGCCGGTATAGAAAACCGGGCGCTCTGCATTCGCGAGGAGGTCGATCGCTTCTGCGATCTCGTCGGCCGCACCGACCATGCGGGGCTGGTAACGGTGCGAGGGCAGGGGGCTGGTATCCTGTCCGTCCCAGCTCGCCAAGGCAATTTGCACGTCCTTGGGAATGTCGATCAGCACCGGGCCGGGGCGGCCCGAGGTGGCGACGTGAAACGCCTGGTGGATTATGCCCGACAGCTTCTCTGTGTCCTTCACCAGCCAGTTGTGCTTGGTGCAGTGGCGGGTAAGGCCGATAGTATCCGCTTCCTGGAAAGCATCGGTGCCGATCAGGCCTGTCGGTACCTGGCCCGTAATCACGACGAGCGGGATGGAATCCATGTAAGCATCGGCGATACCGGTAACGGCATTGGTCGCGCCCGGTCCGCTGGTGACGAGGACGACGCCCGGCTTGCCGGTCGACCGGGCATAGCCTTCTGCCGCGTGGGCCGCGCCTGCTTCGTGGCGGACGAGAATGTGGCGGATACCGTCGTCGGCGAACAGCTCGTCGTAAATCGGCAGCACGGCGCCGCCGGGGTAGCCGAATACGAACTCGACACCCTGCCGCTTGAGGCATTCGATCAGGATAGCAGCGCCGCTGCGCTCGGTTGTCACGTTTCCCTCCGGCTATTGTCCAGCCTGTTAAAGACACAAATCGACCCGGCGCTGGGGTCTGAAGCGCCGGGCCGACACCGCTCCAGATAGGTAACAAAATTGATGCGGTCAACCGTCGGTTTGAAACAAAGAAACAAAATAGTCGGCCTTGTCATCATTAAAATTATCAACCTTCGGCCAGCTACCCGGGGGTTGATTGCGGAACCATGTGTACTGGCGCTTGGCATACTGGCGGGTCGCGGTCTGGCCAGCCTCGATAGCTTGCGCGCGCGATAGTTCGCCTTTGATGAAGTCTGCGATCTCCGGCACACCGATGGCTCGCATAACCGGCAGATCGGGATCGAGATTGCGCGCGAGCAAGCGTTCGACCTCGCTCAGTGCCCCGCCATCAAGCATCCTTTCGAAGCGCAGATCGCAGCGCGCGTAGAGCCAGTCGCGATCGGGCAGGAGAACCAATGGGTGAAGTGTGATTTTCCTTCCGATCCCGCCACTTTGCCGATCCTGCCAGTATACCATTGGATGACCGGTCGAGCGCACGACCTCCAAAGCGCGGGCCATTCGCTGCGAATCGCGCGGGCCGAGCCGTGCCGCAGCTTCCGGGTCTTCGATAACAAGCCGTTCGTGCAGCTCTTCTGCAGTCAAGGCGCGGACCCGTTCGCGGATATCCGGGTCGATCGCCGGAATGGGCGATATGCCGTCGAGCAGGGTCCGCATGTACAGACCCGTGCCGCCGCACAGGATCGGTACGCCGCCGTCCGAATGAACTTCCTCGATAACTTCCTTTGCCGCGCCCGCCCAATCCGCAGCAGAGCACGGTTTTGCGCCGTCCCAGGTCCCAAATAGCCGATGCTCTATGCCCCCCATTTCATCGGCGGAAGGGCGTGCCGACAGAATATGCAGATCGGCATAGACCTGCTGGCTGTCGGCATTGATGACGACAGCACGGCGACCGTCGCTCTCGATCCGCCGGGCAAGCGTTACCGCGCAATCGCTCTTGCCGCTCGCGGTCGGCCCTGCGATGAGCGCCACCGGTTTCGAAGTTGGAGACGAATTCGTGCTCATTGCCAGGCTGATAGCAGACATGGACGGGGTGGAAACACGCCTAGATGCAGCGCTGAAGGCCTGCGCCGACGCGGATATGCCGGTTGCCATGGCCGCAATGCTCGATTTCTGCAGCGACGTCCTGCAGCTATCGCTTCCCCATGGTGACCGGGGCAGGTTGACCGATATCCTAGTCGAACACTTCGGGGATTGCGACCTTCTGGTGGCAGATCACGAGATCGAAGTGCCCCGACTGTTCGTATCGGACATGGATTCGACCATGATCGGCCAGGAATGCATCGACGAATTGGCCGACTTCGCTGGAATAAAGGACCAGGTGGCCGCAATCACGGAACGCGCGATGCAGGGCGAACTCGATTTCGAGAGTGCCTTGAAAGAGCGGGTCGGCCTGCTGAAAGGGCTGGAAGAAAGCGCCATCGATCGGTGCCTGGCCGAACGTATCCGCCCGGTTG
>CATMNW010000234.1 GCA_950071875.1 uncultured Erythrobacteraceae bacterium
CTCGACCGGCAGCACCATGGCTGCCGCCTTTCCCGTTGCAGACAGGCCTAGTGCTTCCTGCCAGCTATCTGCCAGCTGTAACGGCGTCCCGGCTTCGTCCAGGATCGATGCGATGCGCGAACGGCTGCCTTTCGAATAGGTGGCCAGTAACGGACGCTTGCCCGACCTGGTCAACGCTTTCAGATGTTCGGCGAGTACAGGATAGACATTATCTCCGCGCGCACGTTCAGGCGCGAAATCGCGGCCCGAGCGAAAACCGAAATCGACCACGCTTTCGCTTTCAGGCTCATCGAACGGTGTAGCACGGTGTGCAGGAGCATCGGCCAGTGCGGCCTTGAACTCGTCGCCCGTCAGGTACAGTGCGTCGGGCTTGAGCGGACGATAATTTCCCTTGGCTTGCCCTGTGATGGCAGTGCGCTGGTCGTAATAGTCGGCGACATCCTTCACACGTTCTTCTGCAGCTGCCAGAGAGGCTTGATCGATGACCACGAGGTCATTCCTGCCAAGGTGGTCGAAGAGGGTCGTCAGCTTCTCTTCGAAAAGCGGAAGCCAGTGTTCCATTCCTGCCAGGCGTCGTCCTTCGCTGACAGCCTCGTAAAGCGGATCCTGCGTCGCATTGGCGCCGAACATTTCGCGATAACGGCTGCGGAACCGCTTTATGCTTTCTTCATCGAGCAGCGCTTCGCTAGCAGGGAGCAGGAGATGGCTCTCAAGGCGCCCAGTGCTCATTTGCGTATTGGGATCGAAGGTCCTCAAGCTCTCCAGTTCGTCGCCGAAGAAGTCGAGCCGGAGCGCCTCGTCCATGCCACTGGGGAAGATGTCGACAATCGATCCGCGTACCGCATACTCGCCCTTGTCGATTACAGTGTCGGTACGGCTGTAGCCCTGCTTCTGGAGAAGTAAGGACAGGCTTTCGCGTCCGATTTCGAAACCCGGTTTGAATTCGCGAACGCTTTCGCGAATGCGGAAAGGGCTGAGCACTCGCTGAAGAACCGCGTTTGCCGTGGTCACTACCAGCTGCGCCTTCGCCTTGCCGGTTTGTAGGCGGAACAGCGCAGCTAACCGCTTCGCACTGATCGAGAGCGCCGGACTGGCACGATCATAAGGCAGTGAATCCCAAGCTGGAAACTCGATCACTTCCAGTTCTGGCGCGAAGAAAGCGGCGGCATCGACGATCCCGCGCATCGCCGTATCATCGGGAGCGATGAAAACAGCGCGACCTGTGCTGGCGCGCGCGAGGTCTGCCATGACCAGCGGCTGTGCGCCGCGCGCGACCTGCGCAAGTGTGAGCGGCGAAGTGGCTTTCAGGATGCGTGAAAGGTCTGGCATCGGGGTCCTGTAGTCCTTGGAGCGGGCGCATAATGCACACGCAGTATTGCCCCCTGCCCAGACGGGAAGGGGGTGCTTCAACTAATACCTGAACGAGGTGATAGTGCCCGAAGGCGAGCCGTCAACGCGGAATATCGACGTAATCGAGTTCCTGCATTGCACGCATCAGGTCGCCTTCGAAACGCGTGGGAGTGGGCTGGGTCTTCATTGCCCAAGCCATTACGTCCACGTCGTCTTCTTCGAGCAGCGCTTCAAACCAGGTGAGTTCTTCCTCGCCCCAGTTTGCATGGTAGCGATCGAAAAATCCGCCGACCATGTAGTCGGCTTCGCGGGTGCCGCGGTGCCAGGCGCGGAACTTGGCACGCTGTTTCCGGCCGTCGAAGGTGAGGAGATCGGGCATGTGGGGCGGGTAGGGCACTCGCCAAAGTCGTGCAAGCAGCTATAGCACTCGCGATGCGTCCCGAAGTTCTGAACCCGCTGTTTGCCGAAACGGAAACGCTCGATGGTGTCGGGCCAAAGCTGAAGAAGCCGTTGGAGCGTCTCGGGCTCAGTCGCCTGCGCGATATCGATTATCACCTGCCCGAAAGGTTCGTGACCCGCCGCGCCGTCGAAAATCTGGACGATGCCGGCGAGGGCGAACAAATCGTGGTCAAGCTGACCGTGATGGAACACCGTGCAAGCCGTTCGCCACGCGCACCCTATCGCGTGCTGGCCCAAGATACCTTGGGGAATGTCCTCGCGCTGACCTATTTCGGGCGAGCGTCCTACAGTGCGAAGAAGCAGCTTCCAGAAGGCGAAACCCGATGGGTGGCGGGTAAGCTGGAGCGTTTTGGAGACACCCTCCAAATCGTACATCCGGACCATGTGGTCGCAAAAGGTAGCGAAACACTGCAACGCTTGTGCGAACCGGTATACCGCCTGTCGGAAGGATTGACGCAGCCCAGGGTTGCAGGTTTGGTCGAACAGGCTCTGTCCCGCTCTCCCGATTTGCCCGAGTGGATCGAACCCACGCAAATAGACAAGGCCGGATGGCCCAGTTGGCGTGAAGCGCTGACACTGGCTCACAAGTCCGAAAACGGGCCGGCTCGCGACCGGCTTGCCTACGATGAACTCCTCGCCAACAGTCTGGCGCTCATGCTTGTGCGCGCGGATAACCGAAAGCGCAAAGGACAGCCTCTGCGGGGGGACGGTACATACCGCGGCAAACTTGAACTACCATTCCCGTTGACCGGTGCGCAGACACGCTCGATTGCCGAGATCGAAGGTGACATGGCACAGGACGCGCCGATGCTGCGGCTACTTCAGGGCGATGTCGGCGCGGGGAAGACGGTGGTCGCTCTTGAGGCAATGCTCATAGCGGTAGAGGCTGGTGCCCAGGCCGCGCTCCTCGCTCCTACCGAATTGCTGGCGCGGCAACATTACGAAACGCTTCGCCGGATGGCCGCGCCGACGGGGGCCGAAGTCGTTCTGTTCACCGGCCGCGACAAGGGCAAGGCGCGGGAAAGCATCCTGATGGGCTTGCTCGACGGCAGCATCGACATCGTCGTAGGCACGCATGCGATTTTCCAGGATGCAGTTGCTTACAAAAATCTCGGCATGGTGGTCATCGATGAACAGCATCGGTTCGGCGTGGGACAGCGACTCATGCTGGCGAGTAAAGGCAGGCACGCGCCCCACGTTCTCGCCATGACCGCGACACCGATCCCGCGAACGCTGACGCTTGCCCAGTATGGCGAGCTCGACGTGAGCAAGCTGGACGAGCTTCCCCCAGGGCGGCAAGCGATCGACACGGTTGTCATGGGGCAGGCGAAGATCGCTGCGCTGGTAGACCGTCTTGCCGCGCAACTGGCTGAGGGAAGGCAAGCGTACTGGGTTTGCCCGATGGTTCGCGAAATGGACGGGCCGGAGGAGATAGCCGCTGCCGAAGCGCGCTATGCTGCTCTCAAGGATCGGTTTGGCGAAGACGTGGTCATGGTGCACGGCCAGCTCGCGCCCGAGCTAAAAGACGCTGCGATGGAGCGTTTTGCACGCGGCGATGCCAAGATGCTGGTGGCGACTACGGTAATCGAGGTCGGGGTCGATGTGCCCAATGCGACGCTGATGGTTATCGAGCAGGCCGAGCGCTTCGGCCTTGCCCAGCTCCACCAGTTACGCGGTCGGGTGGGACGCGGAAGCGAAAAAAGCTTTTGCGTCCTTCTTCACGGGGAGACACTGTCTGAAACCGCACAAAAACGCCTCGCTTTGATGCGTGAGAGCCAAGATGGCTTCTATCTCGCCGAAGAAGATCTGCGCCTACGGGGAGGTGGTGAATTGCTTGGTACCCGGCAGTCAGGCGATACGGCATTCAATGTCGCGAACTTGGAACAAATCACCGAACTATTGCCAAAGGCTCATGACGATGCCCGACTGCTGATGGATCGTGACGGCGGGTTGGATGGCAAACGAGGCGCCGCAGCGCGTGTGCTGCTGTATCTGTTCGAGAGAGATTACGGTGTGAAAACCCTGCGAGGGGGTTAGAACCCCAGGGCACTCAAATCGCGTTCGGCCGCGGGGCGGTAGCTGTCACCGAACAGGCGTGTATGAACCAGCCACATCCACAAGCGGTAGGCAGGTTGCCGTTCGACCCAGCCAGGATCGAGGTCCAGTGCTTCGAAGAAGCTGTCAGGCGGCGTATCGAACACGGTCAGGCAGGCAGCATCGACTTCGCGGTCGCCATAGTAAGCGCACGGATCGATCAACCAGACCTTGCCGTCGCGTTGGGCCACGACATTACCGTTCCATAAGTCACCATGGACGAGCGAAGGCTTGGGAGTCGCAGGGATTATGTCGGACAGCTTCTTCGCAAGCCTCTCTATCCTTCTGGCGAGATCCGTGGGCAGGAAAGGCAGGTGACAAAGGAGGCGCTTTTCGGCCCAGAACCGAACCCAGTCATTGCTACCGCCGTTATCGACCGCGACGTCGCGCAGGGAGTAGTTTTCGTGCCAGCCATACGACGGCCGACCTACATTCCTTAGCGGCTCCAACGCTTCAGCCAGTGCCACCCAATGCCGTTCCTCTAGCGGAGCGCCTCCACCGAGATCCTCCATAACGAGTATACCGTCGGCAGTCCCCAAAATCGCAGGCACAGGTGCGCCGCTTTCGGACATCGCCTCCAGCATTCGCGCTTCTCGTTCTACCATCGGACCTCTCTTTGCCACGACGGTCCTGCCGTTCGGGAGGGTGACGCGGCTGGCACCGGAAATATCACCTCC
>CATMNW010000235.1 GCA_950071875.1 uncultured Erythrobacteraceae bacterium
GGTGCCCCCCCGGGGCCGTTCAAGCTGCTGACGATCACGGCGGGCTTCGTCGGCATGAACCTCGTCACCTTCGTCCTCTCCAGCCTTTTCGCCCGTGCGCTGATCTTCATGACCGTGGGCATCCTGTTCCGCGTGTTCGGTGCGCCGATCAAGCGAGTGATCGACAAGTATCTCGGAACGGTGACGACGGTGTTCGTGCTGCTGGTCGTGGGCGGGGTAATCGTCCTCACCCAGCTCGGCGGCAGCGAAGATGGCGAAACCGGCCCCTGCGCCGCCCCGCCGCCGCTCGAAGCGCGCGCCTAGCGCAGGGCGAAACCCGCCAGCTTCTCGCGGTCGGGGATGCGGATCGTCCCGTAACCGCGCTCGACAAGGCGCTGCTCCTGCAACTCGCGCAGCGCGGTGTTGGCAGTGGCACGGGTCACGCCAAGAAGATCGGCGAGCTCCTGCTGGGTAATCGTAACGCTCGCCGCGCCCGCTTCTTCACCGGCCATGGTCGCCAGCAAGCCGGCCAGCCTTGCCGGGTTGGTCCCGTGCCGAAGCCCGGCAAGTATCGAAAGCGTATCCTGCAATTGCTGTGACAAGGCGCCAAGCAGCGCGCGTCCCGACCCGGGGTAATCCGCCAGCGCCAGGAGGAAAGGCTCCGCCGCGATCATGCGCACCACGCTCTCTCCGCGCGATACGGCATCGACGATTTTTGGCCTGCCGCTGAAGACCGCCAGCTCGCCATAGGAATCGCCCGGACCGAGCAGGGCGACTGCGCGGAATTCCCCATCGGGCAGGAACTGGCCCACGCGCACCGCGCCGCGCTCGATAAGCCAGAAACCGTCTGCCGCATCGCCGCGCTGCTGGATGATTTGGCCATCCCCGAACGACCTGTGCCGCGATATTTTAAGGCAATGCTCCTGCAATCCGCTGTCGAGTGCGGAAAACAGCATCGGCGTAACCAAGCTGCGACGGGTCGCATCCAACTGTATAATTCTTGACATTGTTGCTTGGCGATAAGCGCTACAGCGGAATTCGACAAGTCTGTGTCAGGAGAGGATCATGCCCAATTCGACAATCGCGATCCTAGCGATCTACCTCGGCTTCGCGCTGCTGGAACTGTTGCAATCCGACCTGTTCGCCAAACCCGAACAGACCCGCGACGACGGTATCGTCGAAGCGGTGAGCATCGTCGTCCTGCTCGGCCTTACACAGCCCGCAGTGCTGTTCCTGTCAGCAGCGCTCGCCGGATGGATTGCACCGCAATACTCCGGCGCGCTTTCCGGACTGAACGTCGTCGCGGCGATCGGCTTGTTCCTGATCCTCGACGACATGACCCAGTATTGGTGGCACCGTGCCGCGCACACATTCCCGTGGCTCTACAATTTGCATCGTCCGCACCACAATGCGCGGTACATGAGCATCCGCCTCGTCTACCGGAACAACCTGTTCTATTACATGATGATGCCGGGGATCTGGCTGTCCGGCGTGCTGATCTATCTCGGGCTCAGCTGGGTCTATGCGGGATATATCGTGGTCAAGCTGCTGGTCATTACCGGTGCGCATTCCGACGTCGCCTGGGACAAACCGCTTTACCGGATCGCATGGCTCTCGCCCGTCATGTGGCTGGTAGAGCGCACCATCTCCACTCCCGCCACCCATCACGCACATCACGGCCGCCATGCGAGCGACCCGGCGGTCCACTACAAGGGCAACTACGGTAATCTTCTGTTTGTCTGGGACGTGCTGTTCGGCACGGCAAAAATCACCCGCTGCTATCCGCAAAGCTATGGAGTTGAAAACCTGCCCGAGACCACACTTGGCGAGCAGCTGGCCTGGCCGCTATTCGGCAAAGTGCCGGTAGAGGCAGACAGTACGGTTGGAGAGGGTGCGGCCCGGAACGCCGCCTGACAGCCAGCATCGGCCGGACCTTCTGGTTGAAGGTCCGGCCGGTGCAACGCGCAATCAGCCCTCGAAACTGGTCTCGAGCGTGATTTCGGCATCCAGCAGTTTCGAAATCGGACAGTTTGCCTTGGCATCGGCGGCCAGATCTTCGAATTTGGACTGGTCGAGGCCGGGCACCTTCGCCTTTGTCGAAAGTGCCGATCTGGTCACCTTGAACCCGTCGTCGTCCTTCTCGAGCGTGACCTTCGCCTCGGTTTCGACCGAACCATCCTCATGCCCTGCTTCGGCGAGCTTGAACGACAAGGCCATGGTGAAGCAACTTGCATGGGCTGCGGCAATCAGCTCCTCCGGATTGGTCCCGGGCTTGTCTTCGAAGCGGGTCTGGAAGCCGTAGGGCTGGTCTGAAAGCGCGCCCGACTGGGTGCTGACATGGCCCTTGCCGTCCTTGCCGAGACCTTCGTAGCGAGCGCTGCCTGTATTCGTAGTCTTCATAAAAAAGCTCCTTTCGGGAATGAGACGTCCCGAAAGGAGCCATGTTCCTAGATCAGGCCGAATGGCTCAATCGTCGCCACCGCGCCGCCTGTCGCGGCGATTGTCACGGCGGCGGTCGCGGCGTGCTTCACGCCTTGCTTCGCGCCTGCTTTCCTGGCGTGCTTCGCGCCTGGCTTCCTGACGAGCGGCTCGACGGGCTTGCTGCCGCGCTCTTTGGCGGGCCTCCTGACGCGCTTCCTGTCTTGCAGCGCGACGCTGCTGCGCGCGGCGTTCCTGGCGGATGTCGCGCCGTCGTTCGGCCCGCTGCTGGCGGCGGTAATCCTGTCGGCGCTCCGCTCTTCGTTCGCGCCTTTCGGCACGCCGTTCGCGGCGTTCCCACGCGCCCCAGTTTTCGCGGATGCGACGCTGGTCGCGCACTGCGGCACGGCGTGCCTGCCAGTAGCGCTGCTGCCGCGCGTTCCAGCGATGGCGGCGGCGTTCCCGGTCGTAGACGTAGTAGCCGGTCCCCGGATAATAGAAATCGTCGTACCAGCCGTAATAGCCGTCGTCGTAATAGCCGTTATCGTAATAGCCATCGCCATAGTAGCCTGCGCTACCGACCGACAGCCCGCCGTAATTTCCTAAGCTGCATGCGCCGAGTGTGACGGTCGTCGCGGCGACCGCGACAGCTGCTTTTCTGGATATTCCCATCCCTGATGTCCTCCTGTGCTTGCGGACATCTATGGAAGGGCTCCATTGAACTCGCTCTGAACCTTCGGTCAGCGCGGGTTCATGCTGTCCCCCGCGCGGCTTTCCGGATCAGATGATCCCGACGGCCTTGCCGGCTTCTTCGAAGATTTCGAGGATCTGGCCGACCTCTTTCTCGCTGTGTTCCGCGCACAGCGAGCAGCGCAGCAAGGTCATGTTGGCAGGCGTCGCCGGCGGCCTAGCGAGGTTCACGTAAAGCCCGCCCTTGATCAGCGCTTCCCACATGGCCGCACCCTTTTCGAGGTCAGGCATGATCACGGCGATGATCGCGCTTTGCGGTTCTTCGGTGCCGAGCTGGAAACCGAGGTCCTTCAACCCCTTGTGCAGCGTCCGCGAATTCTCCCACAGGTGGGCGCGCTTGTTCGAGCCATGCATGAGCTTGCGGATCGACGTGCAAGCCGTTGCCACCACGCTGGGCGGGAGCGAAGCGGTAAAGACATAGGGGCGGCACACGAGGCGCATGATCTCGAACTTGGGGTGGTTCGATACGCAGAAGCCGCCGACCGTGCCGACACTCTTGGAAAAGGTGCCGATGATGAAATCGACATCGTCGATCACGCCCGCGGTTTCCACTACACCGCGCCCGTTCTCGCCAATGAAGCCCATCGAGTGCGCTTCGTCGACCAGCACCATGGCGCCGTATTTCTTCGCGACCGCGACCATTTCCTTCAGCGGTGCGATATCGCCGAGCATGGAATAGACGCCTTCGAGCACGACCAGCTTGCCCGCGCCTTCGGGAATGCGGCGGAGGCGCTTTTCCATCGCTTCGATGTCGTTGTGCTTGAAGGGCACGATTTCGGCATCGCCCATCTTGCAGCCGTCCCAGATGCTGGCATGGCTGTCGATGTCGAGGACCACGTAATCGCCCTTGCCAGCGATGGTGCTGATGATCCCGAGATTGGCCTGGTAGCCGGTCGAGAACACCATCGCGTGGTCCATGTCGTAGAAGTCCATGAGCGCCTGCTCGACTTCCTTGTGGCCCTGGTAGGTCCCGTTCAGAACACGGCTGCCGGTGGTGCCCGAACCGAAATCGGCCAGCGCCTGCTTGCCGGCTTCGACCACGTCGGGATCGAAGGTCATACCCATGTAATTGTAGGTGCCGAGCAGGATCGTCTCGCGGCCGTTACAGATCGCACGGGTCGGCGAAAGGACCTTTTCCATGACCAGATTGAACGGATCTTCCTGGCCTTGCGACAGCAACCCTTCGCGCAGCGCGATGATGTCGTCGAACTTGGAGAAAAGATCCTTGCCTTCGCCCTCGATGACATGGGGCTGGTCGGGCTGGGAAATGCCTTCGCTCATCAGTCGGCCTGCAGCTTGTGAACGGTGTCGACCAGCTGGCCGTAGGTTTCGATCTCTGCCTGCTGGTTCATCGAGATGATGATGTCGAACTCGTCCTCGATCGCGGCGACGAAATCCATCACGGTCAGGCTGTC
>CATMNW010000236.1 GCA_950071875.1 uncultured Erythrobacteraceae bacterium
CCAGTTCGCCATGCCCGGTCGAACCGGTTACAGCGCAGTCGGTGACCTTGCCATTGGCTGCGATCTCCAGCCGGAACGTGGCAAGACCGGTCAATTCGCGCCTGATCCATGCAGGGCGATAATCGCTGTTGGTGAGCCACTGGCCGGGATTGTTACGGGGCTTGGCACCGACCGGCGGAAAGCTCGGTGCGGGTGTCGGCTTGGGCACTTCGACACCCAGGCCCGGCTGCGGGGTCGGCAGCGGCGGCAGGACCAGGGGTGTCCTGGGCACCTGCGGCTGGACCGGTTTCAGTTCGAACTTGGGTTCAGGTGCCGTAACCGCCGGTTTGATCTCGGCCGCATTCGGCAGCGGTTCGACCTGCTTTTCCGGAGGGGGCGGGGGTACGGGCAGGTCATATTCGGTCGAAACCAGCGGACCGTCTTTCTGGGTCATGACGCCCGTCACGGTCAGACCCGTGACAAGCAGGGCTGCGACCGCGACGTGAACTCCGATGACCGCAGTAATACCGGCGGGCGATGGCCTGCGGGACTGATCAACATAGGACATGGGTTGCTCTCCTCTACCGTTGCGGGAGACTTCTTGCGACTCCTCGAGTCCAGAATGTTACAACGTAACGTCAATAGGGCAAGCGATTTCGCGTTGCGGTTTGCAACGGGATCGTGCGTCGTGGCGACGTCGCAGACCAGGCTGCGACGATTCTGCGGCGCGATATGTTATCGCAGAGTAGCGAAGGCCGGACTGTGTAGACCTGACCAAGCGTGCCGCCCTTTCGGGCAACGGTATTACCGCGTCACTTGATCGGGCAGCTCGGATCGAGACGGAAGTCGAGGTAGTTGTCGACCGACTTCATCAGCTCTTCCTGCTCGTTCTCGAAGAAGTGGTTGGCACGCGGGATTTCTTCGTGATGCACGGTGATGTGCTTCTGCGTGCGCAGCTTTTCGACCAGCTTCGTCACCGCATTGGGCTGCACGACCGTGTCCTGCGCACCGTGAATGAAGATACCGCTGGCAGGGCACGGAGCCAGGAACGAGAAATCGTACATGCTGGCCGGTGCGCCGACGCTGATCCAGCCGCGGATTTCCGGACGGCGCATGAGCAATTGCATGCCGATGAGGGCACCGAAACTTACACCGGCAACCCATGTTACCTGCGCCTCGGGATGGATCTGCTGTACCCAGTCGAGCGCGCTGGCCGCATCGGACAATTCGCCCACGCCATTGTCGAAGCTGCCCTGGCTGCGGCCGACGCCGCGGAAATTGAAGCGCAGCGTGGCGAAACCGCGATTGACGAAGGTCTTGTAGAGCCGCTGCGTCATCTGTTCGTTCATCGTGCCGCCGCCCTGCGGGTGCGGATGCAGGATCAGCGCCACGGGCGCACGCGGACGCGGGGCGGGAGAAAAGCGGCCTTCGAGGCGGCCTTCGGGGCCGGGAAAGATGACGGTCGGCATGAAGGAGGTATACCCTGGCAGAAATTTCGGATGCGCCGCGCCGGTTAGGGCTTGCGCGAGGTCGCGCGCTATATAGGGTTTTGTCGTCAAATCGCAATCATTTCGAGCCCGTACCATTCCGGACCGCATCTACCTCGACCACGCTGCCACCACCCCGCTGCGCCCCGAAGCCCGGGCCGCGATGGAGGATGGCTTTGCCAACTGGGCCAATCCCTCCAGCCCGCATGCCGAAGGGCGCAAGGCACGAAAATTGCTGGAAGATGCGCGGGAGCGGGTGAAGGCTGCGCTCGGTTGGGAAGGGGAGGTCATCTTCACCAGCGGGGCGAGCGAGGCGGCCGCCCTTGCGCTGGACAGGGCCAAGGCTGGTGCCCGGCTGGTCAGCGCGGTCGAGCATGACTGTATATTCCAGTCTGCGCCCGATGCAGAGCGGCTCTTCGTGAAATCGGATGGCGCGCTCGACCTCGAAAATCTCGCCGAAGCCGTCCAGCGAGAGCGTCCGCTCGTGGCTGTCCAGCATGTCAATTCCGAAACCGGAAACCGGCAGGACCTTGCAGCTATCGCGGACATCGTGGGGGAAGCAGGCGGCATACTGCTGGCCGACTGCGCCCAGAGCGCGGGCAAGTTTGCGTTGCCGCCGTGCGACATGGCGATCGTTTCCGCCCACAAGTTCGGCGGCCCGATCGGGGTCGGTGCCTTGCTTGTGCGGGATTACGCGCTTCTGGAACCCACAGGCGGGCACGAGCGGGGCTATCGCCGCGGGACCGAGAACATGCCCGGTGCGCTCGGCATGGCTGCGGCACTGGATGTGGCAGCCGATCCCATGATCGACCTGCATGTCTGCGCCCCCTTGAACGAATTGCCCGGCATTCTGCCGCTCGCCGATCCCACTCCCTACATCCGGCCCATCGCCATGCCGGGCATGAGCGCCAGCGCGCAGGTCATGGGTTTCGACATGGCCGGGATTTCGGTCTCGCAGGGCAGTGCCTGTTCTTCCGGCACGATGAAGACCAGCCGCGTGCTCGAAGCGATGCAGGTCGCGCCGGACATCGCCGCCAACACCATTCGCGTTTCGCTGGGCTGGAATACGACACGCGCCGAAGTGGAACGCTTTTGCGAGGTGTGGCTTGATCTGGCGAAGGCATGACACCGATTGCGATTGCCCGCGCCATCGATCCCTTTCCTACTCCGGAGCGTCGGGCCACAATGGAACCCATGAAGAATCCCGCTTTCATCGAGAAAACGCATACGGGTGTCACCCGGCCTGCCCTTCCAAAGAGCCTCGAGATAACAACCATTTGGAAACATTTGGCACGGGTGACACCGTGTAAACTTTGTCACCCTGTCGTCGCGGGTGCGCCATCGTGATCTACCTCGACTATCAGGCCACGACCCCGCTCGCGCCCGAAGCGCGCGATGCGATGCTGCGCTGGCTCGACGGGCCGGGCGGAACCGGCTTCGGCAATCCGCACAGCCCGCACAAGATGGGTCGGCAGGCCAAGGCGGCGATCGAATTCGCGCGCGAACAGGTCGCGGCGCTGTTCCCGGCGGGTGGGAAGGTGATCTTCACCTCCGGAGCGACCGAGGCGATCAACCTTGCGATCCGCGGATCGGGGAAGGGCGGCAGCGTTTCGGTATCTGCCATAGAACACGCCGCCGTGCTCGATACCGCGAACGACCTTGGCCAGTGCCATCTGCTGAACGTTGCCAAGAACGGGCAGTGCAATACCAAGCAGAGCCTGCCGCAGGACACGCGGCTCGTCTGCCTGATGCAGGTCAATAACGAGATCGGCACGATCCAGCCGACCATCGAATGGCACCGCAAGGCGAAGGAGAACAACGCGCTCTATTTCTGCGACGCGGTTCAGGCATACGGCAAGATCGAGCTGACCGGCGCCGACATGATCGCGATTAGCGCGCACAAATTTCACGGGCCCAAGGGTGTGGGCGCGCTGTGGGTGCGCGAGGGGCTCGACATCGACGAGGTGCAGACCGGCGGCGGGCAGGAATTCGGTATCCGTTCGGGTACGCTGTCGCCTGCGCTCATCGCAGGGATGGGCGCGGCTGCTGCCGAGGCGAAGGACCGCATGGAGCAGGACGCAGAACACGTACAGAAGCTCTGGAAGCGTGCCAGCGAACTGTTCGACCGCTGGGAACTGAACGGCAGTGCCGAAGCGCGTTACCACGGCAATCTCAACATCCGTCCGCGCGGGCCCAATGCCGGCGGGCTCGACGTGAATCGCCTGATGAGCGAGGTTCGCGGCGTGATGTTCTCCGCCGGGAGCGCCTGTGCCAGTGGGTCTGGCCGCACCAGCCATGTGCTCGACGCGATCGGCCTGCCCAAGAAGCTCGCCAAGAGTTCGATTCGGCTGGGTTTCGGGCGCTATACGACGATGGAAGAAATCGAGACCGCTGCGGAAAAGATCAACGCGGCGGCCACGGCGCAAGGATCGCTATGAAGATCGAATTCGAAACACCCGCAGGCGACAAGATCGTGGCCGAGGCGAAGCCCGGTGACAACCTCCTGCGCGTTGCTCAGGCGGCAGGCCTGCCGCTGGAAGGCACATGCGAAGGCCAGATGGCCTGCTCGACCTGCCACGTCATCGTCGCTGCAGAATGGTTCGATCGCCTGCCCGAAGCGAGCGAGGAGGAAGAGGATATGCTCGACCTCGCGGCAGGTGTCGCGCGCACCAGCCGCCTTTCGTGCCAGATCGACCTTGCGGACGGGATGGACGGCCTTGCCATACGCATCCCTTCCGAAAGCCACGATATGCGGCGGTTCTGACTGGCTTCACAGGATAATCACGGTTCGCCATACGAAAAACCCCGCCGCATCGCTGCGGCAGGGCTTTCGGTTAAAAATGGCTGGCGAATTACGCGGCTTCGAGTTCGCGCTTTTCGACGGTCTTGCCCAGCATTTCGATCAGTGCCTTGCTGAATGCGGGGATGTCGTCGGGATTGCGGCTGGTAATAAGGTTACCGTCGACTGCGGCTTCCTCGTCGACCACGTTTGCGCCTGCATTCTTCAGGTCGGTGCGGATCGACGGCCATGATGTCACGGTCTTGCCCTTCACCAGA
>CATMNW010000237.1 GCA_950071875.1 uncultured Erythrobacteraceae bacterium
CCCGAGCCATGCCGCGGTTGCGATGCTCCATTGCAAGATACCCGCGCCCGGCAGCCTGCTCCAGTGGGGCCAGTAGCTGGTCTTCGCCTCCCACTGGCTCCACGCTGCGCCCATCAGCACCTCCTTCTTGCGGTCCTGCAATCGCGCGCCGACCAGTGCGAGGATCAGGATGGCGCCTGCCACAATCATGGTGCGCCAGCTCCAGAACAGGATAATGTGCGACAGCGCCCATAGCGCGAAGCCCCACATCATCGGGTGACGCGTTACAGCGAAAACGCCCGCAGGCTCCTGCGCGGTCAGCTCCTGCGCTCCGGGGGCGGGCAGTGCAGGATTGCCCTTCAGCGAACCGAGGAACAGCACCAGTGCTGGCAAGGTCATCACTGTCGCAAGAGCCCAGCCGATCTGGCCACTTCCCCCGAGATCCGCAGCGGGCGCATCGACAAAAGCGAAATACATCCACGCCATCGAGGCCGCCGCCACGGCGCTGTAGAGCAGCATGAAGCCGGTTGCCCCTATCGCGCCGACTAGAGGCGCGCGCAGCGGGTGGGACAGGGCGAAATGGGTGCCGACGAAGGCGATCGACGCAGCGAGTAAAGAGACAAGGGCCTGATCCATGACCGTACTCCCATGTTTACAGCGTCAACATGGGTAGCGCATCGCGGATTTTTTGCAAGGGTCTTTGTGATCAACCGGTGGGCGCAGCCTGCCCGGTCCACCTTTCCTACAGGTCGTTCACTGCGCTAGCCCCGGCCAGATTGCAGGGCGCGCGTGCCATCGCATGCCGCAAGGTGTCACCCTGCCCCTGACAGGCAAAACCGATGATATTGAATGACTTGGACGTGATGGACCCGGGTGACACGGTGTCACCTTTGTCACCCGGATCAAAGCTGCGTGATAGCGGGGTGCTACTCCCCTTCGATGCCGATCAGCTGAACCGTGAACAGCAGTGTCGCGCCCCCTGGGATCGGCCCCTTGCCACTGACGCCATATGCCAGTTCGGCAGGGGCAGCGAGTTCGATCGTCTCGCCGACATGCATTTGCGGGATGGCAATCTGCCACGCCTTTACCAGTCGTCCGAGAGGGAAGGTTGCCGGCTCACCCCGATCGAAACTGGAATCGAAAGTTTCGCCGTCGATGAAGGTGCCCGCATAATGGACCGTCACCGTGTCGGCGACGGTCGGCTGGGGACCCTTGCCGACATAATCGACATAGCGCCACTTGAGGCCTTCCGGCGTGGTGTACCAGCCGTCTTCACGGGTGAGGCCGGATAGATGGGCCTGCTGGGCGCTCATCCAGGCGATATCCTGGGACCGGTCGGGCGTACCCTGCGCGGACAGCGCATGGAATGCCACGGCCGCCCCCGCAGCGCCGAGTGCCAGTAATGTGGTGCGCATGTCCCTGAAGCCCTTACCAGTCATAGGCCTTGGGAAGATCGCTTTCGTCGAGATCGCGATAGCGTTCCTTCAGGCGGCTCTGGTGGCTGTCCAGCGGCTGTTCGAGGCCGTCGATGTAAACCTTGACCGGCACCGAACCGACTTCGAGCGGATCGCCGTCCCAGATCACCAGGTCACCCATTGCACCCGGAGCAAGCACACCGGCGCGGCCGCCCATCCCGCTGATCCGTGCAGGCACGGAGGTAATCGCGGCGAAGGCCTGGCCCCAGCTGAGCCCGTCGGCACCAGGGATGCGGGTGAGGGCTACGAGATTACCGGCATACTGGTTGAGGTTGCGGGGATTTTCCATCGCCGATGCGTTGATGGCGACGGTCACACCGGCCTTCACCATGCGCCCGATATTGGACTGCGTGCTTGCCAGTTCCTCGAAATTTTGCGGCAGGTCATCGAGCCCGTCAGCGATCACGGGGATGCCAGCAGCCGCGATATCCGATGCAACGAGCCAACCTTCGCTGGCACCGACCAGAACCATATCGAGCCGCGGGAAGTCTCGCTTCAAGGCAATGACGCTACGGATGTCGGACGCCCGTTCGACGCCGACGTACAGCTTCTGTTCGCCGCGGACCACGGGCACCAGCGCGGCAGCATCGAAGCGGGTAAGCAGGACGTCGCCTTCGCGTTCGCTGGCATTGCCCGAAAGACGCGGATCGAGCGGAACGTCGTCACCGAAATCGACGTCCTGGCGGCTGGAAGAGCGGCCCGGAATGCGTGCATCATCGCCCAGACGGGTCGCTTCGCGCAGCGCATTGCGGAACAGGGCATGGGCCGAAACGCGGCTTCCCCCGGCACGGCGCGCGCCGCCTTCACCAAGGTCAACGACCTGGAATGCGCGCGGACGCACCACGGCATTGGCATCCGCGCCCAGATCGATGATCGCGCCCTGTCCGCCGAAGATCGAGGAACTGGGCGGCATCATGGTCGCGGCGCGCGTGATGCCTGCGGCACGGTGCACGAGGATATGCTGCGAGGACGGGTTGATTGCCGGTGCGACGTCGAGCGCGGCGCTGAAGGGCGAATCGCCTGCACGCGTATCGTTGGATTCACTGACAGCGCCGACATCCCACAGGCCGAGCGTAGTGACGGTGGCGAAAATGCCGGGGGTGACCCAGCGTCCGCCGCCATCCACGGCAGTTCCCGCAGCACTGGCGGGCATGCCCGCAGCGCTTCCGGCGTAAACGACCTTGCCGTTCTGGATGACGACCGCGCCGTTCTCTACCGGATCGGAACCGTCACCGGTTGCAACAGTCACATTGGTGACGGTCATGTTCTGCGCAGCGGCAGGAGCGGCAATAGCGAGTGCGAGGACGCTTGCGGCATTGGCTATGGCGCGCTTCATTTCACGTCTCCTTCACCGGGCTGGCCAAGCTCGAAATCGCTGACCGGACGCCGTTTGCGGTCCATTGCATCGAACATCAGGGCACCGTCGACCCATACCTTTTCGGGGCGCGAATATACGGACAGCGGATCGCCGTTCCACAGCACCACGTCGGCCATCTTGCCCGGTTCCAGGCTGCCGGTCATCTCGCCGATGCCCATCGCTTTGGCGGCGTTGTACGTGAACCAGCCGACGACTTCCGCATCGGGAATGTCGATGCCCAGCCTCTGTCCGGCGGCCTGCGCCTTGGCTGCTTCCTGGTTGAGGCGCTGGATGCCGTTCGCATCGTCGGAGTGGATCACCACGCAGGCGCCTGCCTGGCGCAGAAAGGCAGCGTTTTCGAGGACGCCGTCATAAGCTTCCATCTTGAAACCGTACCAGTCGGCCCAAATCGCACTGCAGACGTCGTTTTCGCGCAGGAGATCGCCGATCTTGTACGCCTCCACCGCGTGATGGAATGCGGTAACCTTGTATCCCATTTCCTTGGCCATATCCATGACCAGCGCCATCTCGTCGGCGCGGTAGCAGTGGTTGTGGACGAGGATTTCGCCATCGAGGACGCCCTTCAGGGTTTCCTTGCCCAGATCGCGCTTCTTGCCGTCATAGGCCTGTGCATCCAGCCACATCTGCCGGTTGACGGCGAAATTGCCCATGCGGGTGGATGGCATGCGGCCCTTGCCGCCGTAGACACGCTTGGGGTTCTCGCCGCAGGCCATCTTCATGCCGTAGGGCGCGCCGGGGAACTTCATCCCTTGCACCGTGCGGGCCGCCACATTCTTCAAGGTCACCGAACGACCGCCGGTCAGGTTGGCGGAACCGGGCAGGATCTGCAGGCTGGTGACCCCGCCATTGGCGAGCGCGCGACTGAAGCCAGGGTCCTGCGGCCAGACCGAGTGTTCAGCCCAGACTTCGGGGGTTGTCGGACTCGTCGCCTCGTTGCCGTCCGAATGCGCATCGACCGAGGGAGTCGGGTAATCGCCGAGATGCGAGTGAATATCGATGATCCCGGGGGTGACGAACTTCCCGCGCCCGTCGATCCGCGTGTAGCCTTCGGGGATCGCGAGCGAGGCGTCGCCGATGCCGACCACCTTGCCATCGGCAAACAGCACGGTTCCGCCGCGGATTTCGCCGCCGGTGCCATCGTAGATCGTTGCGCCGACCAGCGCCGTGGGTGCGCCGGGATAGCGCTCGTAGGTCGAGGCGAAAGGCACCGAGCCATCGTCGGCGCGAGTTTCGCGCGCGGCAGGCGCGCTGTCGGGCTCGGTCGCCCCCGTCGAAGCGCAGGCACCGAGCATCAGGCTCGCAGCGCCGGCGCAAAGCGCCATTCGGATCGTTCGGTTCATGGAAGCCCCCAGTCGGAAAATTCGGAAATTGAAAAAAGAAAGGGCGCGGGGACCGAAGTCTCCGCGCCCTTGCCGTTTGCCTTTAGCTGCGGTTCGGATCGACCGCCGGGTGGATGCCCGCGCCCTGGGCTTCTCCCGGTCCTTCGGACTGACCCAGAAGATCGTCGCCGACTTCGTCGTCCGCCAGCGTCTCGAGATGCATCAGCTTCTTCACGAAACGCGCGATCAGGATGACGAACACACCGACGCCGATCGCGACCCAGCCGATCTGCTGGTAGATCGAGAGCGTTGCTTCGCGCGTCATCTCGCCGTCCTCACCACCGG
>CATMNW010000238.1 GCA_950071875.1 uncultured Erythrobacteraceae bacterium
GTTCGGCCCAGTCGAGGATATTGTTGAGTTCGGGGACCATCTTGTCGAGCTCGGCATCGCCCATCTTGATGCGGGCGAGCGAGGCGATCTTGGCCACTTCTTCGCGTGTGACTGACATGAGCAAGCGCACTAGCCGCGAGGGCGCGCCGCTTCAAGCGGGATAGAGCGGCGAATTGCTATTCGAAGGGATCGCCGACAGGCCTGCCGTCCACATAAATGCGCCGACCGGTCCATTCGCGGATTTCGACAGAAGAGTCCGGTCGCTGTTCCGGGCCGTTTTCGGCCGGAATTTCTATGGCAGGAGCTTGGGGGCCTTGGCCGGCGACGGCCAGATCGATGATCTCAGTGCGCACGAAACTGTCAGCCACAAAGGCGATCTTGCGCAGTCCTGGCTCGTCGGCAGGCCCCAGGTCCAGGGCAACACAGGAACTTGTACAAAGGTAAGGGCTGCTGCGGACGTATGCGGTGACTGCATCACGCATTTCTGGATCGGTAAATTCCATTCGCAGGTTTGCAATCCGCTGCGTTTTCGTCTCGTCGCGCACCGCATAACGATACGGCCTTTCCGTCAGCGCTTTGACCTCACCGGCGTTTCTGGCGATTTCGGCATCAGGGCTGTTGGCAAGGCGGCCAAGTGCCTGCCTACCGGCTTCGCCGAAGTCCCAGCGAAGCGCGGCGAAATCGAACTCGTCCACCTCGACCTTGCCGCTCTCCAGCCGCGCGATCTGGTTCTTCGCCGAGATCGCGCCGAAATCGAACAGCGGCAGGGCGAGAATGAAGGCGAGTACGCACGTGCCAACCGCAAGGTGCAGGTTGGCGGTGCGCACGCGCTCCATCCAGCCCGCCATGCGCCCGCGGATCGGCGCGATAAAATAGGCGAGCCCGTAAGCCACAGCCACGGCCACCGCGATTATTCCCCAAAGCCGCTCTGGACTGAGGCCATATTCGACAATCCGCGTGCCGGTGGAAATTGCCGCGAGCAAGGCGAGCGGGAAGATCGCCAGCGCGAGAGCCAGCGCCGCCCAGCGCAGCACCCGGTTGCCGCTCGCCTCCTCATCGCCATTGCGGACCACGGCATTGACCAACACGAAGCTGGCCGCCGCGACCGAGAGCAGCAGCGGAGTGGGGCTTTCGGTGGCGTTCCATAGCACCGAAATACCGCTAGCAAGCACTGCGAGGAGGAAGATGATCAGCGCGATTCCCAACGGCACCGCGATGATCGAGAACACCAGCATCACCACCGATTGCAGCGTCCCGATGATTTTCAACTGGTTTCGCAAAACCCCCAGCGCCGCACCGAAGGCCGCGCCCGAGAAGGTCCAGCCGAACCACTCCTCGTCGATGAGGTTCTTCAGAAGATCGATCTCGATCGCTGCGAACAATTGCGAAAGGAGAAACAGCAGCAGCCACGAAAGACCGACAAATGCCAGGGCGCCTGCCCCGCTGATGGCATCCGTCCAGACGTGGAAATGCGTTTCGTCATAGTCGGTGCGCCACCGCAGGCGGTGAAAATTCGCCTGGAACAGCGGCATTGCTAGCGTGATGGCAACAACGCCGGCGGCGAACCAGAATGGCTCCTCCACATGGCGATCGCCCGCACTGGCGACCCGCCCGCCGATGCCCGCCATGACTAGGGCAACCAGCACGGCGAAAGCGAGCGGCTGCTTCCACCGGTCCCGGCCTATCGTGAATGCAAGAGCGAGCGGTCCGAAGGCAAATGCCGCGGCGAGTGCCGCGGTGCCGGGTTCCCACTGGCTCGCGTTCCATTCGCCGACAACGTGAATGCACAGACCCGCAATCGCCAGCATGGTTGCCAGCGCCCACGGCCTTGCCGGCCAGTCGTCATGATGGATGGATGGTGTGTCACTCATGCGCTGCCTCCCTCGCCCCGCATGAGGACTAGCCTATTCGCCGGCTTGCTGCATCGTCAAACCGGCGAACGGATCGATAATACCCTATTGGGGCGCGTCGGGGGCCGGAGCGTCTTCGCCCTGCTGCTGGTCCATCATTTGTTCGAGAGCGGCAGCACGTGCCTGGAAATCGTCGCGGCTCATGAAATCGACCACGTCGACTTCGAACACCAGGTCGGCGTTGGGCGGGATCGGCGAACCCGGAGGGGGTTCGGCGCCATACGCCTGTTCTGCCGGGATGGTCAGAACATAGCTGCCACCCTTCTGCATCTGGGTCAGGCCTTCGATGAAGCCATCGATTATCGCGCCTTCTTCGAGCAGGAGCGGGTTGCCTTCGGGGAATAGGCCCGGCGGGATCGGCAGCGGCTGCGACCGGTCGAATTCGGTGCCGTCGGCAAGTTTGCCGACGTAGTTCACGAACACCACATCGCCGATCTGCGGCGAATCGCCCGTGCCGGCGCTTACCGTTTCGACGTCGAGCCCCTTGGGCATTGCAGCCCAGGCGAGGCCGGCGCCAAGCAGGATGGCAACGATCACCCCAAGCCAGAGCTTGGTGAGCGAGCCTTTCTTGATCGGCTGGAGGGGAACGCGGGTAATCTCGGTCATGTGAATGTCTTCCCGGTAGGCATCGGCCAATACGCAAAGGGCGCGGATTTCTCCGCGCCCTCATGGCTTAGCTTGGATTTTCTGGCAACGGCTTACTTGATACCGTCACGCTCCATGCGCTTGCGCTCCATCTTACGGGCGCGTCGAACGGCGGCGGCCTTTTCACGGGCGCGCTTCTCGCTCGGCTTTTCGTAGTGGCGGCGCAGCTTCATTTCGCGATACACGCCTTCACGCTGCAGCTTCTTCTTGAGCGCGCGCAGGGCCTGGTCGACATTGTTATCGCGAACGATGATCTGCATAAATTCAACAACCTCACTAAGCGGGACAGAGCCCGCCGCTGCGGGTGTGCCTCCTGTAAAACGATTTCGCTTAAAGAACGAAAAGCGCGCCGAATCCGTTCCGGATCGGCTCGAACGGGGGCGCACATACGGATTCGGGCCCCATAAGGCAAGCCCCCATGGCATGACCAAGCACTATGATGACGAACGGGCATTTGGCGGCTAAGGCGGCCCGCAATGTCGACATTCTCTCCTTTCGTGGCCGCCCTGCACGTCTTCATCGGCGGCGGTGTCGGTGCGGTTCTGCGCTGGCAACTGGGCCGCGGTATGACCAGCTGGCTGGGTGCGCCGATCGTGACCGCCTTTCCTTTCGCAACGCTGGCCGCCAATGCCGCGGGCAGCCTGGCCATGGGCCTGCTGGCCGGATGGCTGGCCCGCAGCGGTTCTGGCGATGGGGAACAATTGCGCCTGTTGCTGGGCGTCGGACTGCTTGGAGGGTTCACCACCTTCAGCGCGTTCAGCCTGGAGATGGTGCTGCTGATCCAGCGCGGGCAGTATCTCTTCGCCCTGCTCTACGCGATACTTTCGATGGCATTGGGAATTACCGGACTGATGGTCGGGCTTGGCGTGATGAGGATGGCGGCATGAAGACTTCCGACGAAGTACGCAGCTTCACCGTGGAAGCGGACGACGACGGTATCCGCGTCGATCGCTGGTTCAAGCGCCATTTGCCGCAGGTCGGCTTCGGCACGGTCAGCAAATGGGCCCGCACCGGCCAGGTCCGGGTCGACGGCAAGCGCGTCAAGCCCGACGACCGGCTCGCGCAGGGCCAGCAGATCCGCGTTCCCCCGGGGGGCGATGCGCCGCACAAGGCAGCAAAGCCGAAGCGCGAATTGTCGAAGGCCGAAATCGAACAGGCCGAAGCCATGGTCATCGAACAGACCAAGGCCGCGCTTTTCCTCAACAAACCTCCGGGTCTCGCGACGCAGGGCGGAACCAATACCTACAACCATGTCGACGGGCTGCTCGATGCCTTTGCGCCGGGCGAGGAAGACGTCCGCCCGCGCCTTGTCCACCGGCTGGACAAGGATACCAGCGGCGTCCTGCTGATTGCCCGCACGCCGGGCAGCGCATCCTATTTTTCCAAGCGATTTTCCGGGCGCAGCGCCAAGAAGATTTACTGGGCGCTGGTCATCGGCGTTCCCGACATCAAGGAAGGCGTGATCGAAGCTCCGCTCGCCAAGCAGCCCGGTTCGGGTGGCGAGAAGATGCATGTCGACCACGAAGGCGGCCAGCCGGCCAAGACCAAGTACCGCGTCGTCGACAGCGTGGGCAAGAAGGCTGCGTGGCTTGAGCTTCAGCCCATGACCGGCCGGACCCACCAGTTGCGCGTTCATTGCGCGGCGATGGGCCATCCGATCGTCGGCGATGGGAAATACGGCGGGAAGGATGCCTATCTGACCGGCTCGATCAGCCGCAAGATGCACCTTCATGCGCGCCGTCTAATCATCGACAGCCCCGATGGGCCCGGCAAGCTCGACGTCACCGCCGAACTGCCCGAACACTTCGCCGCTTCGATGGAGCAACTGGGTTTCGAGGAAAGCAAGAGCGACGCGACGCCTATGCGCGACGATCCGCCGCCCAAATCGCGCGAGGAAAAGAAGCAGCAGGCCCGCCAGCATGCAAAGAATTACCGCAAGT
>CATMNW010000239.1 GCA_950071875.1 uncultured Erythrobacteraceae bacterium
AAAGATCGGCGCGGAGCAGGCTGAAGACTGGGGCCGCATCTACAAGGCCTGCGACGACGATGCGCTGCTGGGCGAAGCGAAGGCGCTGGCCGAAAAACTCGCCAATGGCCCGACGCTTGCCTACGCTACCATGAAAAAGAACATCGCCACCGCGCTGGATGGCAACATCACCGAAGTCCTGCTGGCGGAAGCCGAAGGGCAACGTCTGGCCGGTGCCAGCAAGGATGCGATGGAAGGCGGCATGGCGTTCCTGCAAAAGCGCAAACCCGCTTTCAAGGGCGAGTAATCGCGCGGGGCCTCTTTGCCTGCGCTGGTGATTGTGTTTAGGGGCAAGGCATGACCGACAAGCCGACCTATGACGACTGGAAGCCCCTTGCCGACAAGGAGGTAAAGGGCCGCGATCTTACATGGCACACGCCCGAGGGCATCGAGGTAAAGCCGCTCTATACGAGCGAGGATACGTCCGAAATCGATCCCGGCGTCCCCGGCATCGCACCGTTCACGCGCGGGCCCTATGCCTCGATGTACACGGGGCGTCCGTGGACCATCCGCCAATATGCGGGTTTCTCGACCGCCGAGGAATCGAACGCCTTCTATCGCCGCAATCTTGCAGCGGGCCAGAAGGGCCTGTCGGTCGCTTTCGACCTCGCCACCCATCGCGGATATGACAGCGATCACAGCCGCGTGGTCGGCGATGTCGGCAAGGCGGGCGTCGCGATCGACACCGTGCGCGACATGGAGATTCTGTTCGACCAGATCCCGCTCGATACCATGAGCGTGTCGATGACGATGAACGGCGCGGTGATCCCCGTGCTGGCGTTCTACATCGTCGCGGCGGAGCGGCAAGGCGTTTCGCAGGACAAGCTTTCGGGGACCATCCAGAACGACATCCTCAAAGAGTTCATGGTCCGCAACACCTATATCTACCCGCCCGAACCGAGCATGCGGATCGTTTCGGACATCATCGCATATACCTCGGCCAACATGCCGAAATTCAACAGTATTTCGATCTCGGGCTATCACATGCATGAGGCCGGGGCGACGGCGGTGCAGGAGCTGGCCTTCACCATTGCCGACGGCAAGGAATACGCCAAGCGCGCGATGGAAGCGGGTCTGGATATCGATGCCTTTGCGCCGCGCCTGTCTTTCTTCTGGGGCATCGGCATGAATTTCTTCATGGAAATCGCCAAGATGCGTGCGGCGCGTGCGCTGTGGCACGATGTCATGACCGATCTCGGTGCGCAGAACCCGAAATCGAAGATGCTACGCACGCACTGCCAGACCAGCGGTGTCAGCTTGCAGGAACAGGACCCCTACAACAACGTCATCCGCACCACGGTGGAAGCGATGGCAGCGGTGCTGGGCGGCACGCAGTCGCTGCACACCAATGCGCTGGACGAAGCGATCGCACTGCCGACCGACTTTTCGGCCCGCATTGCCCGCAACACGCAGCTGGTGATTCAGGAAGAAACCGGCATCACCAATGTCGCCGATCCGCTGGGCGGCAGCTATTACATCGAGAGCCTGACCGATGCACTGGTCGAGAAGGCGAAGGCCATGCTCGACGAGGTCGAGGCGGCAGGCGGCATGACCGAATACGTC
The DNA here is from genome assembly GCA_950071875.1 of uncultured Erythrobacteraceae bacterium. GTDB lineage: Bacteria > Pseudomonadota > Alphaproteobacteria > Sphingomonadales > Sphingomonadaceae > Qipengyuania. The sequence goes on from CATMNW010000239.1 coordinate 1,603, forward strand.
GCCAGCGGCAAACCCAAGGCGCAGATCGAGGAAGCCGCCGCCGCAAAGCAGGCCAGCGTCGACCGGGGCGAGACCGTGATTGTGGGCGTGAACAAGTACCGCCGCGACAAGGAAGACGAGATCGACACACTCGATATCGACAACCACGCCGTCCGCCAGAGCCAGATCGCCAGGCTGGAGAAGGTGCGCGCCGACCGGGATGAATTTGCCTGCAAGGCCGCACTCGATACGCTGGCGCGCGGTGCAGCTCAGCGCGAGGGCAACCTTCTCGAATTAGCTGTCGAGGCAGCGCGCCACGACGCGACATTGGGCGAAATCAGCCAGGCGATGGAAGATGCCTACGGCCGCTACGACACCATGCCGAAGCCGGTGCGCGGCGTGTATTCGAAGGCCTATGCCGACGACGACCGGTACCACCAGGTGGTCGAAGGTGTGAAAGCGGTGGAACGGCGCATCGGCCATACCCCCAAGGTATTCGTCGCAAAAATGGGCCAGGACGGTCACGACCGCGGTGCAAACGTGATCGCATCCGCCTTTGCCGATATGGGGTTCGAGGTGTTGAGCGGCCCGCTGTTCCAGACCCCGCAGGAAACGCTGGAGATGGCGCTGGAGAACGATGTCGATGCCATCGGAGCCAGCAGCCTTGCGGCGGGTCACAAGACGCTGATCCCCGAATTGATCGAGTTGCTGAAAGACGCGGGTCGCAGCGATATCAAGGTAATCGCCGGCGGCGTAATCCCGCAAAAGGACTACGACTTCCTGCGCGATGCCGGAGTGCAGGGCATCTACGGCCCGGGCAGCAATGTGGTCGAATGCGCGGCGGACGTGCTACGACTGCTCGGCCACAATATGCCGCCTGCGGGTGAGGATCTGGACGAGGCAGCGGAATGAAGGCGCTAGTATTTGCGGGCGTCGCTGCAGCGCTTGCCTTCGCGGCCCCCGCAATTGCGCAGGAAGCGCCCGTGTCTTCTCCGATCACCATCGGAGAAGCGGTGACGGTGGCAACGCTTGGTGCCGAACGATCACTCAACATCGTGTTGCCGCGCGGATACGAGAATAGCGAAGAGGGCTATCCGATCGTGCTGGTGCTTGATGGCGGCATAGACCAGGACCTGTTCCTTGCGCTTGGTATCGAACGATGGAACCAGTTGTGGGGGCGCAGCCAGCCGGCAATCCTGGTCGGGGTGGAAACGGTCGATCGCCAACGTGAACTCCTTCCGCCCACTCAGGTTGCCGAAGAGCGCGAGCGTTATCCGACTGCCGGCGAAAGCGCCGCGTTCCGGGCATGGCTGGGCGATACGGTGCTGCCAATGCTGCGGGAACGATATCGCCACGATGGCCGCGCGCTGATCATAGGTGAAAGCGCCGCCGGCCATTTCGTCGTCGAGACTTGGCTGGCGCAACCGGACCTGTTCGATGGATATGCCGCCCTTTCGCCCAGCCTGCAGTGGGACGACCGGGCGCTTGCACAGGCAGCACCGGTGGAGGACGGCACGGAACGGCCAACACTGTTCCTATCGCTGGCCGATGAGGGCGGGGATACCGAAGCAGGCGCGCTCGAACTTCGCGAGAAGCTGGGCACCCGCTTCTGCTTCGCGGATTATCGGCAATCGCATGTCCGCCACGCGAACAGCATGCACCAGTTGTTGCCGCAGGCGCTGCAGTACCTTTTGCCGACCGAGGCAGATTGGCTGGCCGAATATGGCCTGATCACCGGCTGCGAAACGCTCGAAACGGCTGCCGATTGATGCTGTCATCGATCGCCTTCCCGGGCACGCTCGCATGAGCGCGCCGACTTCCAGCGCCTTTGTACCCATCGCCGCAATGATGTTTGCTGCGGGACTGGGCATACCCGTATTCGCGGCGCTCAATTCTGCGCTGGGGCAGCAGCTCGGCGGACCCGTTGCGGCCACTGCGGTCACTTTCGCAGTCGGCTTCGTCATTGCCAGCGCGATGCTGGTCTTCACCGACTTTCCTTCCGCCAGTGCCTTCACCTTCGAGCGGCCTTGGCTGTGGATCGGCGCACTGGTCATGCTGTTCTACGCCACTTCGGTGGCATACTCCGCCCCGCGCATAGGGCTTGGCAATGCGATTTTCTTCGTCTTGCTCGGCCAGATCGTCGCAGCGGCGATCATCGACCATTTCGGCCTGCTTGGCGCGATCCAGAGTGCGATAACCCCCAAGCGCGCACTGGGTCTCGTAGTCATGGCAGTCGGCCTCTACCTAGCCAGGAAACCCGTATGAGCAATATCCGCACCGACTGGACCCGCGACGAAATCGCCGCGCTGTTCGATCTTCCCTTTACCGAGCTGATGTTCCGAGCGGCCAGCTTGCACCGCGAATTCCATCCGCCCGAACAGGTCCAGCTGTGCACCTTGCTCAGCATCAAGACAGGGGGCTGTCCGGAAGATTGCGGCTATTGCTCGCAATCGGTGAAAGCCGACAGCGGGGTAGAAGCGACCAAGCTGATGGAAGTGCAGTCGGTTCTCCAGCGCGCGGCGCAGGCGAAGGATGCGGGCAGCCAGCGTTTCTGCATGGGCGCCGCCTGGCGCAACCCCAAGGATCGCGACATGCCCGCGATTGTCGAAATCGTGAAAGGCGTTCGCGCGATGGGGCTCGAAACCTGCATGACGCTGGGCATGCTGACGCCGAAGCAGGCCGACATGCTGAAGGAGGCGGGGCTCGATTACTACAACCATAATGTCGACACCGGCCCCGAATATTACGAACGCGTGATTTCCAGCCGCAAGTACGAGGACCGGCTCGACACGCTTCAGAACGTGCGCGATGCGGGCATCAATGTGTGCAGCGGCGGGATCGTCGGCATGGGCGAAACGCGCGAGGATCGCGTCGGCTTCGTCCACACGCTCGCTACGCTCGAACGCCATCC
>CATMNW010000240.1 GCA_950071875.1 uncultured Erythrobacteraceae bacterium
TCCCGCCTTGCCGAAGATCGGCAAGACCCGTGTGGGCCTTCATTACGGCGAAGCGGTGGTCGGTAATTTCGGTGGCGACAACCGTATCCAGTATACAGCGCTGGGCGACAGCATGAATACGGCTGCCCGGCTGGAAGCTGCCAACAAGATGCTCGGTTCCAGCGTCATGGCCAGCAGGGAGTTTTCAGAGCGCTCGGGCCTTGCATGGTGGCGTCCGATGGGACGGGTCGTTCTGCGCGGCAGGGCAAAACCGGTAGACCTGATGGAACCGGCGCCCGGTTTCCCGGACAGTGACCGCGGCCTGCTGGCGCTGGCATACAAGCTTGCGGACGATGAAGATGGTAATGCTGTCGAAATGGTACGCGACGTTGCAAGCCGTCACCCGGCAGACGAAGCGCTGCAAAACCTGTTGTATCGGATGCAAAACCTTGACGATGGAGGGGCATATGTCCTCGGTTAAGACGTTTTTCAAAGGAGCAGGGCTCTCGCTTTGTGCACTCGGCTTTTTCGGGGCTGTGGCGGCAAATGCCGGTGTGGTGGTAAAGTCGAGCGGTCCGTCCGCGGCGACCTATCCGGTAGGCAAGAAGCTGGACGATGCAGCCAGCATCACGCTTAAGGCCGGCGACAAGGTCACCATCCTCACCGACAGCGGTACGCGCGTTATCTCGGGACCCGGGACGCATCGTGTGGGTACGCGCGGGGCCAGCAAGCGTACCGCATTCGCCATGCTAACCCGCCAGCAATCGGGCGCCCGCGTACGGACCGGGGCTGTACGGGGCGGTCCAGCCGGAACGGCAACCAACCCCAATCTGTGGAACGTCGATACAGGCGAGGCCGGAAAGGTTTGCCTTCCTTCGATGGACACGATCACTTTCTGGCGACCCAATTCCGCAGCGGAAGAGAGCTGGGTGGTGGGCTCTGCCAATTCGGATTTCCATGTCCATGTCACCTTCGATGAAGGTTCCACCACTGCATCATTGGGTGCCGAGGAACTTCCGCTGAGCCAGACCCGCATCTTCGACCTTTCCAGCCCGGCTGGCGGTGCGAAGAAGCGTCTGGAATTCGTGTCCCTCGGTTCCGAACCCGCCGATGCCGAAGAGCTTGCAATGGCACTCGCGGAGAACGGCTGCGACAGACAGCTCGACCTTCTGAGCACCAAGCTGGCGAGCTGAACGGGTCGGTGGACCCGATCCTATCGGCGCTCTGCCTTCATTTCGTGTACCATCGGTTTAAGCTGTTCGGTGTAATGGGCCAGCACGTCCCAGTCGCCGCAGCTTTCGTAGTGGGTCACCAGGCTCTCACCATCCCAGTAGTGCAAAGCATAACTGGCCGGTTCGGTGGTGATCAAAGGCCGATTGTCGGCCGTGTTCTCATCCACCGGCCGCAGATCTAGGGCCACCAGCGGTGCGACAGACGGCGTGATTCCCAGCGGAATCCCGCGAAAGCAGGCTGAAACCCTGCGATGCAGGTGACCGCAATGGATGGCGCGGATAGCGGCCTCATGCCCCGAAATAGAATCCGCGAAATTCTGTATCCATTGTTCGTCCGGCGCGGGGTCCATCCAGTCGATCCCTGTAACAATGGGTGGATGGTGCATGAAAATGACACACGGTCTTCCGTGCCCGTCTTCCAGTTCTCTGCGGAGCCAATCCCGGCGCGACGTGCAGAAAGCGCCTCCGTGGCGGCCGGGTTCGAACGTATCGAGACAGATGATTCGGAGACCTTGCTGCTCGACGGCATAATTCACGAATTCGCCATGGTCTGGCGTGCCGGGAAACGCCTTGCGAAGCGCGTGACGGTCGTCGTGATTACCCACGAGCGGCAAGACCGGGCAGTCGATGTCCGACAGCATGCTGGTAACAGTATCGAAGCTGCGGCTATCACCATGATCGGTCAGATCGCCGGACAGGACTAGCAGATCGAGCTTGTGCGGCGCCTTGCGCAGTCGATCGAGCACGGCGGCGAAACGGACGACATTCAGTTCTTCCGGGTGAGCGTCCGGATCGAAGCCGACGTGAATGTCGGTTATCTGCGCAATAAGCATAGCGGCTCTCTCCCGATCCTCACTCGCCGCCTCCGCGTTTTCGCGTGAGGGCGGACGCTGCATCCCGGGCAGCGATCATGCGTTTGTCTTCGCGATCCGTCTAAGCTGGTAAAACGATAGCGGCGACAAACGGTGCAAGTCGAGCGTGCATTTACGCTTGTCCCAAGCCACTCTTCCAAACCTGTTCTGAACGCTGCGTGCGATCAGATGAATTGCAAGCGTCAGTTCTTTTCCGGCAATTCGGGTTTGGGCTTCACGGTAATAGTGATCTGCGCGAGCGAGATTATCGCCACCCAGAAGCCGATAACCGACAAGGCCGAAGATCCCATAACGGTGAAGGCAGCGCCCTTGGTCCCGTTCCAGCCCATCGCTACATCGAGCAGCGCCAGGCCCAGCACGGTCGGAACCGCGCGAATGACGAATGCGGTCCCGGCGCGTCCCGCACTGACCAGCAGCGATTCCAGACTGGCACCGACCAGTTCGATCGCACCGGCGATGGCGAGGATGACCATTGTCCAGAAAACGCGGAACTCGGGGCCGGCGATCAGTGCGATGGCCGTCCGGCCGAAGAACAAGGTCACCAGCACGGCAAGAACGCCCGCAACGAGGGCGATATTGGCCATCCGTCGCGCCATGTCGTGCGCATTGTCCTGCGCATGGACCAGTTCGGGATAGATCGCTTTCGAGACTGTCTGCGCAAGGCTGACCAGGGCCTGGCCCAACTGGCTGGCGACACGGAAACCGCCGGCCGCTGTCTCGCCTCCGATTGCGCCGACCAGCAGAATCAGCACCTGCTTGGCACCCACGTTGAGGCTTCCACTCATGTTGGTGGACCAGACGAAACGCCACGCGCCCGGATGGGCTTTGGGGATATGGCTCAGGCTGATGCGCGACAGATCGATGCGCTCCATCCGCATGGCGGCTATCCAGAGCGCGGCGGCCACGGCAATCTCTGCAGCGGCCCAGGCCAGCACGAAGCCGGTCACGGTCGGCATTGCGTAAGCGGCGATGCCGGCGCCGATGGCGCGCACCACAGGCTGGACCGTTTCGGCCGCGGTTGCGCGTGCATATGCAAACCGAAGGCGTAAAAGACCGGTCGGCGTGGTGCGGATCGATAGCAGGGCTACCACGCAATAGCCCAGGGCAACGGGCAGCAATTCGGGTGGCAGCGGCAACCACAGCGGTGCGCTGAAAACAAGCGCGACCGCAAGTACGAGACCAAGGACCACAGACAGCATGTCGAGCGCGATCGCAAAGCCTGTGGCGTCCGCAGGTCCGTCTTCGCCTGCACCCCACCGGACCACGAATTGCCAGGTCTGGAAATTGGCAAGACCGGTGACCGTCTGGCCCAGTGCCAGGATAATCGCGAAATAGCCGAAGTTGTCGAGGCCCAGCGTACGAGTGGCGAGGGCCAGGTAGACAAGGCTCAACACGGCATTCAGGCCGCGCCCTGTCAGGAGCCAGCCGATATTGCGTAGCAGGCGGTTCATTGCGGGCTCGCGAGGGTCAGGCCGTGGCCAGTCGCTTCGTCAGGAGCTTCTCGGTCACGGCGAAAGTGCGTTCGTTGTCCACGTCGATCGCGCAATAGCCATTGCTCATCTCGATCGGCTGCATCGAAAACCCGAACCGGCGCGATACTTGTCCGAACAATTTCTCTTTCGTGCCCCAGCCAAGGAAGAACCGGATGAGGTTGAGCACCCCGAATGCCTTGGCAATCCGGCTCGGGAATTTTACGAACTGACCCCCGCCGCGCATGATTTCCGCTGCCGAAAGGGCGCGGGCATCGCCGATCCAGTAAGCATTGCAGTTCGAAAATCCGCCGTCGGAAAATTCGTAGAACTTGGCCTGTCCCTGCGGGTCGGCTGCAATCACGTCTTCCTTGCGCGCCAGCGCCGCAGCCGCGCCGGCCTTGCTGGCAATGGCCTTGTCGGCGAACTCGGTAAAGTCTTCCGGCAACCACAGGCAATTATCGGCCGTGGTGATCAGTATCGGGTAGGTCGCACCTTCCGCGCCGGCGAAAACGCTGTCGACCAGGTTGAATGCGCCGGGTTTGAAAACCACCCGCCCTTCGCCGACCAGCTTGGCAATCGACGGGATCGCGGCAATTTCTTCGGCTTCGTGCGCCACGATGCGGATTTCCCCGATGCGCGGGCTTTGCGCGATGTTCGCCACGACCCGTTCGATCATCGGCATGCCGCCGACGGGGACCACGCATTTCTGGGCCACACCTGCACGCTCGGCCAAGGGGTCGAGCACGCCCGAACGCTTGCCCGCCATAACCAGCGCCGTGACCTTGCCATTGTTTTCAACTGTCATGGCGGCGCAGATAGGCCTGATTGCAGCGGTTGTCACTGCTTCGCGCTTGCGCCACGGCGAGGACATGCGGATCATCTTCTCTCGCAAAGGCTTCGACAGCGCGGCGGGCGGCGGCGAGGCGGGCGGCCTCGG
>CATMNW010000241.1 GCA_950071875.1 uncultured Erythrobacteraceae bacterium
AGATCTACACTCTTTCCCTACACGACGCTCTTCCGATCTCATGCCCTTTTTCGTAGTCAGCATCCTGCTGATCGCTGCGAGCTGGGCGCTGGTGGCGACGAAGGGACTAAATTACGGCGTCGATTTCGCCGGCGGCCTCGAAGTGCGCGCAACCTTCACCGAAAGTGCGGAAGCGCCGGTCACGGAATTGCGCGACCAGGTGGAGGCGCTTGGTTATGGCAGCCCGGTCGTCCAGCGCTTCGGCGAGGACAACCAGGTCTCCATCCGCGTTCGCTTGCCCGATGAAGTCTCGGCCGACAAGGAAGCGGCGCAAGAAGCGGCGAATGACATCGTTACGACCTTGCAGGCGGAGTATTCCGACTTCCGCCTCGATGGTAATGACAACGTTTCCGGCAAGGTGTCCGGCGAGTTTCGCCAGACGGCTCTCTATTCGCTTCTTGCTGCCATGGCGGCCATTGCGCTGTACATCTGGATCCGGTTCGAATGGCAATTCGGGGGGGGCGCACTATTCGCCCTCTTCCACGATGTCAGCCTGACGCTGGGTATGTTCGCATTGTTCCAGCTCGAATTCAGCCTGCAGATCATCGCAGCGATCCTTGCCATCATCGGGTATTCCCTGAACGACACCATCGTCGTTTACGACCGCATTCGGGAAAACCTGAAGAAATTCCGCAAAATGCCGCTGCCGGAGCTGCTCGATCTTTCGGTCAACGAAACGCTCGCGCGTACGGTCATGACTTCGTTGACCCTGTTCGTTGCGCTCTTGCCGCTACTGTTCTTCGGGCCGGCCAGCTTGTTCGGCATGGTCGCCGGGATCACGCTGGGCTTGTTCGTGGGCACATACAGCTCGGTTTACATGGCTGCACCGATCCTGGTCTGGTTGGGTGTGACCAGCGACAGCTTCGTGCCGACGGAAACGGTGCAGGACCAGCAGGAAAAGAAAGCGCGCGGAATGGTCTGAAGTGTCGCGCGGTTTAAGGGGTGCATGGCCCAAGGCCGCCCGGCATATTAGCTAGACCAAGCCGTCGTAGTATGCGGCAAGCGCTTCGCCGTTCGCGTCCCAGCTGAACCGATCGACCGTTTCGGCGATCCGTTCAGGCTTGCGGGGCTGGGCGGTCACCAGTTCGATGCCTTCGCGGACGGCCCGGCAAGTGCGTGCCACGATAACGCCCGCGTCGGGCGAGGTAACGACTTCGCGTGCCCCGCCTGCGTCAGTGATTACAATGGGTGTTCCGCAAGCCAATGCTTCGATCCAGGCGTTGGCCAGACCTTCGCTGGCAGAGGGCAGGACCATGGCATCCGATGCCGACAGGATCGGTGGCAGCATTGATGGATCCAGGCTGCCGAGGAAATGGACACGTTCGGCCACCCCGACATCCTTGGCCAGCGCGCGGAGGCTGGATTCGTCTGCGCCCTTGCCGATCAGCAGGAGCCGGCCCTTGGGCAGGTCCGACAGCGCCTTGATGACATATGCCTGGCCCTTACGCTCGACCAGCGCTCCCACTGTTGCGAGCAGCAGGTCGTCGCTGACGAGGGGGACGCCAAACGTATCTGCCAGCCTGGCGCGCAGGCCTATGTGGTCCAGCGGACGGAAAAGATCGCGATCGAGCCCGGTGTAATGAACCGTGATTGTTTCCCGGTTCATACCGAGCAGCGCCATGTCCTCGGCTAGCGCTTCGCAAACCGCCAAAACGCCCGTGGCGTGCGATGCGGTTTCCAGAAGCGCCTTCCGGCCGTAGGGTCGCGAACCCCAGTAATGGATATCGGCACCACGCGCCTTTACCGAAAAGGGCAGGCCAAGGTCCTCGGCAATAGTCATCGCAGCCGGGCCGTCGGGATAAAAGAACTGCGCGTCCACCAGATCGAAGGGCGTTTCACTGTGCAGGCGGCGCGCCAGTGGCAGAACCGCCTTGGCAATGAGCGCCGGGTTCAGTCTTCCACCGAACTTCGGGATAAGACGGAAGGTCGGCCGGTGTACATCGACCCCGAAATTGTGCCCGTCCTGAGCTGCCTCGGCGAGCATTTTGTATCGCCCGAAGGCCAGCGGCGGCAAGCCGATCGGATTGATTACGGTTGGCTCCCAGTGCGTGCTTTTCGCCAGCGCTTCGAGTGACTTGGCGACAAAGATACCGAAGCGCGGCTGGGCGCTGTTGGGGAATAGCGTAGACAGGGAAAGGACACGCTTGGTTTTTGCGCCGCTCACAGCGTGCGCACCAGCATCTCGGCTACGGCAATCCAGGGGGCGTCCTTGATTACGTCCTGCTTCTGCCCCTGACCGGGTGGAAGTATGCCGAGTAGATCGCCTTGCCGGTCGATAAGCCGGCCGAATGCGAAGCGGCCGCCCTTCCTGGGTACCAGGACATCGCGGTTGATCGCGCGAGCGGCATCGGCGGTATCGAGCTGTCGCAACCACAATTGGTCGCCTGAACGATATTCGCCGTGTGGGTGTTCGATATCGAGCACCAGCAGCGGAGAACCGCCCCCGATTTCGGACGACAAGATCGCGTCGCGCGGCTTGGAGAGTGCTTGCGGGCCATCCTGTCTCAGTGACGCGATTATCTGTGGCCGATCGTTTTTTTCGCTCCGGACGAGCAGTTCCGGATCGACCCCTAGAGCATGCGCGATCCGCTCCATCCATTTGAGTGAAAGATTACGCATACCGGTTTCCAGCCGTCCGACAGTCTGCGGAGTGGTGGGAGGATCACAAGCCGCAGCGAGGTCGGCCAGCGTCATGCCCTTCTGCTTTCGAATATCACGAATGCGATTGATCATCCGTATGCCCCTGAGATAACCGATATGGTTTCCTCTTTCCTACAAGAATTCCAAGTTGGCAAGGGACTTCTCGACAAACAGGAGTACCGAAATGCGCAAGTATGTCGAACGCGAATTTACCGCAGAAGGCCCACGAAGAACCACGAAGGTCGATCCGAAACGCAGGAGTGTCACGGTAAACTTGCGGGAGAGCCCGCTGACCTGGCTTCACGCCCGCGGACACCTGAATGACAGGCAGTACGACGCCGGAGAGCGTCTGAGGGCAGATTACGAACGTGCCCAATTGTCTCCATCCGTAACGATGCGATGGGATCCGGTGCGTGTCGACGGCGGCGGCGCGGGCGGTGGCCTCACATCATCCGAACGGCAAATTGCTGCCAAGTCGCGTTTCGACGGTGCTATCGCACAAGCGGGTACGGGATTGAGCGATATCCTCTGGCGTGTCGTGTGCGCGGGGGAAGGCTTGCCAGTGGCGGAAAAGGCGCTGGAATGGCCGGCCAGAAGCGGTAAGCTCGTTTTGGGCCTCGCTCTCGACCGCGTAGCCGATTTCTATCGTATACGGTGAGATCGTCAGACACGCGCACGCACGGCCTCGCGAAGCGCGGGGAGCACTTCAGCCTCGAACCAAGGGTTCTTGCGCATCCAGATCGTTGATCGCCACGCAGGGTGCGGAAGCGGAAAATGGCTGGGGAGATAGTCACGGAACGCGCGAACCCTGTCGGTCATCGACAGTTTGCGGGCTTCGGGCAAGTAGTGGGACTGCGCGTAGGTTCCGACCAACAGCGTCAACCGATCCTCCGGCAATGTGGCAAGCACGCGCCCGTGCCATCGCGGCGCGCATTCTGGCCGGGGCGGCTTGTCCCCGCCGCTTGCCTTGCCGGGATAACAGAAGCCCATCGGTACCAGTGCAACCTGCGATGGATCGTACATGCAGGCTTTCGAAAGGCCGGTCCATTCACGCAGCCGGTCACCACTGGCATCGTCCCACGGGATCCCGCTTTCGTGAACCTTGCTGCCGGGTGCCTGACCGATAATCAGGAGGCCGGCAGTAGGCGAAAAGCTCGCTATCGGGCGCACGCCATGGGGCAGGTGCTCTGCGCATATCCGGCAGGCCGCGATCTCGGCCTGCAGGGTCACCCTTCCACCAGTTCGGCGAGCTCCAGCCAACGTTCCTCTGCTGCATCCCTTTCGCTACGGGCGTTCTCCAGACCCTTGGATATATTCGCAAATTTCTGTGGATCCGCGGTATAGAGGTCGGAATCCGCAAGGATTTCCTCACCCTTGCTGATCGCTGCTTCCAGTTCCTCGATCCGTGCGGGCAACAACTCGTAATCGCGCTGATCCTTGTAGGATAGCTTGTTCGATTTCGGCGCCGGTGGGGGAGGGGGTGTCGTTTTGTCGTCCTGCTTGCCGGGCTTGCTCTTGCCGACGATCGGCTTTTGCCGCTTCTTCTCCCAATCCTCGTATCCGCCGGCGACCACATCCACCTTGCCCGTCCCGTCGAGCCCGAGGGTGATGGTAACGGTTCGGTCGAGGAAGTCGCGGTCGTGGCTGACGATCAGCACTGTGCCTTCGTAGTCGGCGATCACTTCCTGCAGCAGGTCGAGCGTTTCGAGGTCGAGATCGGAAGAGCGTCGTGTAGGGAAAGAGTGTAGATCTCGGTGGTCGCCGTATCATTAAAAAAAAA
>CATMNW010000242.1 GCA_950071875.1 uncultured Erythrobacteraceae bacterium
CCTTCGCATCCGGCGCATCGACCGGCGCCACGCTGACCCACTGGGGCTGGGAAATCTGCTCGCCCGGGAAATCCTCCGGCCCCTCGGTCAGCCAGATCGCCAGGTCCAGATTGGCTTCGGAGAAATCCGCCCGCTCGCGCTCGCGCAGCTGGAAGCGCACGCCGGGATGCTGCGCCTGGAACGCGGCGAGACGCGGGGCGAGCCAGTTCTCCAGCATGCCGCGCGGCGCGGCGATGGCATAGCGGTCGACCGCCTGCCCCGCCTGCATCGCGGCCACGCTTTCCTCGAACCGCAGGAACCCGTCGCGCAAGGCATCGAGCCCGGCGCTGCCTTCCTCGGTCAGTTCCAGCCCCTTGCTCGTGCGGCGGAACAGGACCGTGCCGAGATGATCCTCCAGCGCGCGGATCTGCTGGCCGACGGCGGCGGGCGTCACTGCCAGCTCGTCCGCAGCGCGGGTGAAGGACAGATGCCGCGCGGCGGCATCGTAAACGCGCAGGGCGTTGAGAGGCAGGTGAGTACGCTTCATGGTGCATTGCGACATAAATGCGGCGCGCGTAGGAAACAAGGTGCGATAACCCGGCCTTTGGTTTAGCGAGCTTTAACAACATACTGTAAAACGAGCGTCACAAACGAGGACCATGCCCCCCAGTCGAAAGCCAATGTCCCGCGATACTGCCCCCCGCCTGGCGGCCAATGACGCCGCCCTCCCCTCGCCCGAACAGGCTTTGGGTCCGGAGGAACGCTATACCAACCGCGAGATTTCCTGGCTCAGCTTCAACCGCCGCGTTCTGGCGGAAAGCGAGAACGAGCAATACCCCCTGCTCGAGCGGCTGCGGTTCCTTTCGATTTCGGCAAGCAACCTCGATGAATTCACGATGGTGCGCATCGCCGGGCTGGAAGGCCAGGTGCAGCGCGGGATCGAAACGCAGGGGATCGACGGGACATCGCCGCGCCAACAGCTGGCTGCAATCCGCGAGCAGTTGCTGACTCTGGAGGAACGCCAGCAGAAAAGCCTCGACACGCTAAGCAGCCTGCTGGCCGACGAAGGTATCATCCTTGCGCCGATCGACGCGCTTACCAAGGACCAGCAGCAGTGGCTGGGTGAGTATTTCGAAAGCGATATCCTGCCGCTGATCACACCGCAGGCGATCGACCCGAGCCACCCCTTCCCCTTCGTGTCGAACAAGGGGATCGGGGTGATCTTCCGCCTCAAGCGCGGCAAGCGGCAGGCCGACCTGATCGAAATGGTCCTGATACCCAGTGGAGCGCCGCGGTTCGTCCGCGTGCCGGGCGAAGAGGCCATTTACGTCGCGATCGAGCAGCTTATCACCCGGTTCGCCGATCACATGTTCCCCGGTTTCAAGATCCTGGGCGACGGGGTTTTCCGCGTCCTGCGCGACAGCGACATCGAGGTCGAGGAAGAGGCAGAGGACCTTGTCCGCTTCTATCGCACGGCTATCCAGCGCAGGCGCCGCGGGCATGTCGTCCTCTTAGAAGTGGACGAGGAATGCGATGCGGTGGCCGAGGCATTGCTTCGCGAACAGCTCGAAGTGGTGGAGGACATGATCGTCAAGACGGGCGGCATGCTGGGCCTCGCCGATCTGGACACGATCTGCAACGAACCGCGTCCCGATCTCAAGTTCGAACCGTTCAGCCCGCGCTATCCGGAACGCATCCTGGAACATGACGGCGACTGTTTTGCAGCCATCCGCGAAAAAGATCTGGTCATCCATCACCCGTTCGAAAGCTTCGACGTGGTGGTCGATTTCCTGCGCCAGGCGGCGCGCGATCCGGCGGTCATGTCGATCAAGCAGACGCTATACCGTGCAGGCGACCAGTCGCCGGTCATCGCGGCGCTGATCGAAGCGGCGCAGAACGGCAAGGCGGTGACGGCCGTGGTCGAACTCAAAGCGCGCTTCGATGAAGAGCGCAACATTCACTGGGCAAGCGAACTGGAACGCGCAGGCGTGCAGGTGATCTACGGCTTCACCGAATGGAAGACCCACGCCAAGGTCAGCCTCGTGGTTCGCCGCGAAGAGGATGGATACGGCACCTACTGCCATTTCGGGACCGGCAATTATCACCCGATCAACGCGAAGATCTATACCGACCTCAGCTTCTTCACGGCAGACGCAGCGCTGGGGCGCGATGCGGCCAAGATGTTCAATTTCATCACCGGCTATATCGAACCCGATACCCTGGAAAAGATCGCGGTATCCCCGATCGACCTGAACGACAAACTGTTCGAAATGATCGATGCCGAAATCGCCAATGCGAAGAATGGCAAGCCTTCGGGCATCTGGGTGAAACTCAATTCGATCACCAACAAGGCGATGATCGACAAGCTTTATGAAGCAAGCCAGGCGGGTGTGGAAATCCGCATGGTGGTGCGCGGCATCTGCAGCCTGCGCGCCGGGCTTCCCGGGATTAGCGAGAATATCCAGGTCAAATCGGTGATCGGCCGTTTCCTCGAACATTCGCGCGTCTGGGCCTTTGCCAACGGCAAGGAGATGCCGAGCCGGCAGGCCAAGGTTTTTCTCACCAGCGCCGACGCCATGAGCCGCAACCTCACGAGGCGGGTCGAGGTCCTGGTGCCGATCACCAACAAGACCGTCCACGACCAGGTGCTGGGACAGGTGATGCTGGCAAACATTCTCGACACCGAACAAAGCTGGAGCCTCGGGCCGGACGGGCAGTACAACCGCATGCGCAAGGGCGAAGACGGCTTCAATTGCCACGAGTATTTCATGTCCAACCCTTCGCTGTCCGGGCGTGGAGCTGCGCTGGCGGAGCATGAAGTTCCGCGCCTGACGCTCGGCGGGGCCGACCAATGACCAAGGCACGCGGAGCGAAATGGCAGCGGCGCCTGATCCAGCCGACACGCGCCGTCATCGATATCGGCTCGAACACCGTGCGAATGGTGATCTACGAAGGCACCGGCCGCGCGCCCGAAGTCGTCTGGAACGAGAAGGTCGCCGCCCGGCTCGGACGCGACCTTTCCGAAAGCGGACGCATCCCCCCCGAAGCATGGGACGAAGCGATGGGCGCGCTTTCGCGGTTCGCGCTGATCCTTGGCGACCTGGGGATCGAGGACGTGCAGACGGTTGCAACGGCCGCCGCGCGCGATGCCGAGAACGGCGCAGAGTTTCTGCAAGCCGTCGAGGGCCTTGGCCTCGAACCCAGGCTGCTTTCGGGTGAGGAGGAAGCCTGCGCTTCCGCGATGGGCGCACTGGGCGCATTCCCGGGTGCACGGGGCGTGGTGGCCGACCTTGGCGGCGGGAGCCTGGAACTCGTTTCCATTAGCGACAATGAATGCCGCGAAGCCTCGAGCCTTAGGCTAGGCACATTGCGCCTGCCGGCCCTGCGCGACATGGGACCGGACGGCTTCGATCGCGCGGTGCACGAACAACTGGCTTCTGCCGGCTGGGCTGCGGCGCATTCCGGACCGATGTACATGATCGGCGGCACGTGGCGGGCATTCGCAGCCTATGCCATGCGCGAGGCGGATTACCCGCTTTCCGATCCGCACGGATATTCGCTTGAACCGGCAGAGGCGCAGCGCATGGCCGCCACGCTGGTCGATGCCGATCCTGAAACGCTGATGGACATCAGCGGCATCAGCACGATGCGTGCGCACTATTTGCCAGATGCTGCACGCCTCCTGCGCCCCTTGCTCGACGAGATCGGACCGGACGAACTGGTCTTTTCATCCTGGGGTATCCGCGAAGGACTGCTGTATTCGCGGCTCGAACCGGCGCAAATGCAAAGCGATCCCCTGTTGGCGGGCGTTGCTGCCTATTGCGAACCGCGCGATTCCGGAATTACCGAAGCGGCTCTGCTCGCCGCGTGGACCCTTTCGCTGACAGACGGAGACGGCCGCCTGAACGAAAGGCTCCGCCTTGCCGCCGCCCAGCTTTCAGGCGCCTTGCGCCGCGTCGAACCGAACCTTCGCACCAACCACGCGATGGAATGGTCGCTGGGCAAGCGCTGGATCGACCTTTCCGCGCGCGGACGCGCAATGATCTGTGCAGCCCTGCTCGGCAGTCTGGGGCGAACAACCCTGCCAGATGAATTGCGGGACCTGGCCAGCGAAGCGGAACTGCGAGAAGGCGTGACCTGGGGCCTGGGCTTCCGCCTGGGCCGCAGGCTGGGCGGTGGCAGCCGCGTATCACTCAGCACCAGTGCCCTGAAGCGCAAGAAGAAATCGCTTGTCCTGCGGCTCGACGAAAGCCGCGCAGCGCTTGCCAATTATCCCGCCACGCAGGACCTTGAAAGCCTGGCGGAATGGTTGGGCCTGGAGGCCAAGATCAAGATCGGACAATACGACTTCGCCCAGTTCGCGGACGAAGAAGAAGAGGAGGAATAACCCTCAGTCGGCAGTGGCGGGCGCTGCCAGCGGGAAGAAGGGTATGCGCACTTCCAATGGCGATCCATCCTCCGCGTGGAAGGTGTAGAACC
>CATMNW010000243.1 GCA_950071875.1 uncultured Erythrobacteraceae bacterium
ACAGGTTTTCCCGAAGACCCGCGCCAACAATTGGACATGGCACGTGATGCCGTGTTTAAGTCATCGAATAACGAGCGGGCAATTATCTATCGACATTTGAACGACATTTCAGAAGAGTTGGGCAGAACCGCAGTGAACATACAGTCGATGGTTTTTGGCAACATGGGCGATGACTGTGGAACCGGCGTTGCGTTTACACGCGACCCATCGACGGGCGAGGCTCGTTTTTATGGTGAATTCCTGATGAACGCGCAGGGCGAAGATGTCGTCGCGGGCATCCGCACGCCGCAATATCTGACCAAGGCCCGGCGCGAGGCGGCGGGGGCCGATCGCCCGAGCATGGAAGAGGCCATGCCCGATGCCTTTGCCGAACTCGCGCGCGTGTTCGACCTGCTGGAGCGGCATTACACCGACATGCAGGACATCGAATTCACCGTGCAGCAGGGCGTCCTGTGGCTGCTTCAGACCCGCAACGGCAAGCGCACCGCCAAGGCTGCGCTGAAAATGGCGGTCGACATGGTTGGGGAGGGCTTGATCGACCGCAAGGCGGCGATCCTGCGCGTCGATCCGATGGCGCTCGACCAATTGCTTCACCCCAGGCTCGATCCCGATGCGCCGCGCGATATCCTCACCACCGGCCTGCCTGCCTCCCCCGGCGCGGCGAGCGGCAGGATCGCGTTGGATGCGGATACCGCCGAATTGTGGGCCAATCGCGGCGAAAAGGTGATCCTGGTCCGGGTCGAAACCAGCCCGGAGGACATTCACGGCATGCATGCCGCAACCGGCATCCTGACCGCTCGCGGAGGGATGACGAGCCACGCCGCAGTGGTCGCACGCGGCATGGGCCGTCCCTGCGTGTCGGGTGCATCGCAAGTGTCGATCGCACGTGAAGGACGCACGCTAACCATCGGTAATCGCGACCTTAAAGAAGGCGATATCATTACCATCGACGGGGCAAACGGACAGGTAATGGCGGGCGAAGTCGCCACAATCGAACCCGAACTTGCGGGCGACTTCGGTACGCTGATGGAATGGGCCGACAAGCACCGCCGGATGCGTGTTCGCACGAATGCGGAAACTGAGACCGAATGCCGCATGGCGCGCCAGTTCGGCGCTGAAGGCATCGGCCTTTGCCGTACTGAACACATGTTCTTCGACGCAGGCCGCATCAGCGCAGTCCGCGAAATGATCCTCGCCGATAGCGAAGCCGGCCGCCGCGCCGCGCTCGAAAAGTTGCTGCCGGAGCAACGCAGCGATTTCGTCACGATCTTCGAGGTCATGGCGGGGCTGCCTTGCACGATCCGCCTGCTCGACCCGCCGCTCCACGAATTCCTGCCGCATGGCGATACCGAATTCGAGGAGTTGGCCGAGACGACCGGTATCGATATCGAGAAACTCCGCAGGCGTGCGGGCGAACTGCACGAATTCAACCCGATGCTCGGGCATCGCGGCTGCCGGTTGGGAATCACTTATCCCGAAATCTACGAAATGCAGGCACGCGCAATTTTCGAGGCTGCCTGCCAGGTAGCCAGGGACAGCGGCGAGGCACCGGTGCCCGAAATCATGATTCCGCTGGTCGCAACCAGGCGCGAGCTCGAACTGCTCAAGGACGTCGTCGACAAGGTTGCGCAGGACGTGTTCGCCGATACCGGCGTCACGCTCGAATACCTCGTCGGAACGATGATCGAACTGCCCCGCGCCGCGCTCATGGCCGGCGAGATCGCCGAGGTGGGCGAATTCTTCAGCTTCGGCACCAACGATCTGACCCAGACGACGTTGGGCGTAAGCCGCGATGATGCCGGGCGCTTCCTGACGACGTATGTCGACAAGGGAATCTTCGCCCGCGATCCTTTCGTCAGCCTCGATATCGACGGCGTCGGCCAGCTTGTCGAACTCGCTGCAGAACGCGGGCGCAAAACCCGCGACGGAATCAAGCTGGGGATTTGCGGCGAACATGGCGGAGATCCGGCCAGCATCGCTTTTTGCGAAGCCACCGGGCTCGATTATGTCAGCGCCTCGCCCTACCGCGTTCCGATTGCTCGGCTTGCAGCGGCGCAGGCTAGCCTTCGCTAATCTTTCCAACCGGTAAGGGTCAGTATCTCGAAACTTTCGAGGGTCCTGCCCTTATCGTTTGCGGTAGCTGAGAATGCCTCTGCAGCACGGAGGCGGGCAGCCTTGCTTAGCGGTGGGGCCGCATTGGCCAGCGAACTGGTCAACGCCTGATCGCGCAGGTCCGAAACGAGCCGGTCAAGCGCCGCGAAGGACACGGTGAGGCTGCGGCCATCGACCACCTGTCGCTTGAACAGCGCCCGCTGAAGCAGTGCCGAAGCGGCCTGGTTATCGACCAGCGGGTGCATCCGTGCAGCCGGCCGGTCGGGCTCGGCCGCCAGCATTGCCCGGCGCAGGTGGGGCAGACTGCCCGCTCCGAGAAAACTGGCAATCATGATACCTTCGTCCGCCAAAGCATTGCGCATATGCAACAGCGCGCCGGGAAGGTCATTCACCCGGTCGACCGAAGAGAGACTGACGATCAGGTCGTATGGTCCATCCTCGATCGGTTTCTCTTCGTCGATCGAAGCGACATCGGCCTCCGTAACATCGGCGCCGCCGCCACGAAGGGATAGCGCCAAGGTACTTGTCCAGTCGCCAATGACCAGCACACGTTTCGGAGACAGGCGAATGAATTCGAGCCGGTCGAGCACGTCCTCGACCATATCGTCCATGATATACCGCGCTGAATCGCGTTGCGATTGGCGCACCCGGGCGCGCCGCAACCCGGCAATGCGGCGATCCCGGGAGAAAATTCTGGGCGGAGAAGGATTTGCCATCGCAGCGGTCCCTGCCGTGCTTGCAACACCCGCGCAAGGAGCGCAGGCTGAACAGGTGTCGACAATGCATCTTCTCAAGCAAAGCTTTTCGCCCGTTCTCGACTTCGTCTATCCGCCGCGGTGTCCTGCTTGCGGCAGCGGTGTCGGAGAGCAGGGAGGGCTTTGCGGCGAATGCTGGGACGACCTCGTTATCCCGTCGGAACCGTCATGCGCATCCTGCCAGCGGCCGTTCGGCGATACCGGCCCCGAGGGCGGAAACGTATGCGCACCGTGCCTTGCATCCCCGCCGAGACATGACGGAATTGCAGCGGGGACACTCTACACCGAAACTTCGCGAAAGCTGGTGCTGGCATTCAAACACGGTCGACGGATAGCGCTGGCACCGATGCTCTCCAGACTGATTGCTGCGAGATTGCCCCCGGCAAATCGTGAGTGGTTGATAGTCCCGGTGCCGCTTCATCGGCGAAGACTATGGCAGCGCGGATACAACCAGGCTGCTCTTCTCGGCAGGCAGCTCGAGAAGATGGGACACGGGACGTTAGCCGTCGACGTGTTGCGGCGAACCAAGGCAACCCCGGCCTTGGGAAAACTCGGGAAGAAGGCACGCGCAAAGGTGCTGGCGGGGGCGATAGAACTGGACGAAAAGAACAAGGATCGGGTGGCGAATGCCAACATCCTGTTGGTCGATGACGTGCTTACCAGCGGCGCAACCAGCAGCGCGTGTGTGAATGTTCTGAGAAAAGCCGGTGCGAATAGCGTCAAGATCGCCTGCTTCACGCGGGTTCTGGACGAAGCGCTGAATTCGTAGACTGCAAATGAAACGCCCGGGATCTCGCGATCCCGGGCGCCACGTGACGAATTATACCGGACCTGCCTTGCAGCGTTGATGCAGCCCCCCAGCATGCACCATCGGTCCATCCCTCATCGTTACCGGATGCGCCGCGTAAACCCTCTTTCGCGGCAGCGGATCCGTTGACCCCCTGAACCTGGCACTCTGGCGGCACCTGTTCCGGTGGGCAGGCCTCACTTGCCTGCGAGGCCATGTGTCACCCAAAAAGCCGCGTTATCAAACAGGCATTTGCGCCAAACCAAGATTTTGAATCGACTTTGTGGTTATCCTGCAACAAGTGTGTCGCCTCAATACAATTGATGAGGCTGCCCAGTGACCGACACAATCGAACGCGAAACCGGAAAGACTTTCATGCCCAAGTGGGACGAGAAGGGTTTGCTGAGCGCGGTAGTCATTCATCACCAAACGCGTGAGGTCCTGATGGTCGCATTCATGGATGCAGAAGCACTAACGGCAACCCGCGAGACGGGCATAGCGCACTTCCATTCCCGGTCGAGAGGCAAGCTGTGGAAGAAGGGCGAGACGTCGGGCCACATCCTGGAGGTCCGCGAAATCCGGGTGGATTGCGATCAGGACGCTTTGGTTCTGGCGTGCAGTCCTGCCGGGCCGACCTGTCATACCGGTGCGCCGAGTTGTTTCTATCGCGTGCTGGATGATGATGTTCTCCAACCCGTCAAGACTTGACGCTTACGTAAACGTTCGGCTATTCGACATGCATGACGAAGCCGCTTCCCACCGAAATTGCCCGCGTTCCGAGCGATCGCCAGCA
>CATMNW010000244.1 GCA_950071875.1 uncultured Erythrobacteraceae bacterium
ATCGGCAATAGGAACGCCAATTGCTATCATCCCGGGCATGACTTCGCCCATGTGCAACGAATAGCCCAGCGACTGCGCACGGGCGATGAGTTCCCGGAAGTGGGTGTCGTCGATGCCAAATCGCTCGCGCTCGGAGGAATGGGCCGCCACGACGCGCTCGACCTCCTGTTTCGGCGAAAAGGCAAGAATCGCCATCGGAGCAGCGCCTATGCCGAGCGGCCGGCGCGCACCGACTTCCACCGGCAGCGCTTTGAGTGGATAGGAGCCGACGCGTCTGGCGACATAGACTGTTTCATCACCCTGACGCACGGCGAGATAGACCGTGTCACCGCATAGTTCGCAGATCTCATCCATAGTGGGTCCAGCCTGATCAACGATATCGAGTGGCTGCACCGCCTGGGCCCAGGTTGTTACGCGGGGCCCAATGAAAAACCGGGACGTGCGCTGATCCTGCACCGCAAGCCCAGCTTCCACGAGACCCGAAACGATGCGATGGCCGGTGCCTTTGCCGAGACCCGTGGCACGGCAGATGTCAACCAGCCTCGCGCCCTCTCCCCTGGTGAGGGCGATGCTGTCGAGCACCTCGGCCATCCTGCGCGTGTTCTGATGCCGACCGGTTGCTTCGCCCTGTTCCATTCAATCGAACCTTTTTTGATTCTGCGAGATAAATGCATTCAAGCGCCTTGACAAGATACATGGGCGCATGGAAAACATTCGATTTAACAAAACTAGGTTCTATCTAATCGAACCAATGACGAGAAGCAAGGGAGGAATGTAATGAAGACGCTTCTTACGACGATCGGCTTTTCGGTCGCGCTCACCGGCGCTGCGATGGCCGACAACTGGACGGGCTACACCTATCTCGCCAGCGATACGTCCATCGGCGCGAAGAACCTGATCGAACTTGCCAAGGAGTTCACCGAGGAGACCGGGGGCAAAATTGCGGTCGACGTCAATCTCGCCGGCTCGCTCGGTATCAAAGCGAGCGACATCACCCAGGCAGTGGGGCAAGGCATCGTTCAGATCGCAGCGGACGGCTTCTTCCTTGGCGCCATCGAGGAAGGCGGTATTCTCCGCCTGCCCATGCTGTTTTCCTCGATAGAGGAATTCAACAAGGGGCTGGAAAGCGTGACGCCTGTGCTCGAAAAGGCGTTCGCGGAGAAGAACGTGGTGCTGCTCGCGCAATACGTCTATCCGCTGCAAGTGAGCTGGGCCACATTCGACATGACTTCACTTGATGACATGGCCGGACACAAGATGCGGGTTTCCTCGCCGGAGCAGGGTGCGTTCGTTTCGGCATATGGCGGTTCGCCCGTCACGATCGGCGGCGCTGAAGTGCCGACCGCGTTGCAGACCGGCGTGGTCGACGGGGTTTTCACCGCATCAGTCGGCGGCGGGATCCTGTGGAAAGACCAGCTCAAGACCACCTACAGGATGGGACCCAACTTCTTCAACAGCGCCATTATCGTGAACAAGGACGCTTTCGACGCCCTGTCGCCGGAACAGCAGTCGCTTCTGAAGGACCTTGCAGAGGAATACGCGGCCAAGGCGACCCAGGAGCAGATGGAAAGCGAGGCTAAAGTCACGGCCGAACTCGAGGCCGGCGGCATGAAGGTCGTCGTAGCAAAGGACGGCGAAGCGGCAGATGCTGCCGGCAAGATGGCCGGCTACTGGGACAGTTGGGCCGCCGAGCATAGCGAGCGCACTCGATCGGCGCTTGATGACGTGCGCAAGATCCTCGGCCGGTAGCATGCGGCCGGGCCCGTCCCCAATCAGACGAGGGCTCGATGTCCTCGTCACTTTGGCGGATTGGGCTTGCTACGGAGTTCTCGGCCTGATGGCGCTGGTTGTCTGTGTCGAGGTGCTCTGCCGCTGGTTGTTGGGCTTTTCCATTCAGATTGCAGAAGAAACCGCCTCGCTCGGCCTCGTCTCACTGACCTGCCTTTCGCTTGCGGGCGCGTTTCGCGACGGCCATTTCCTCAGGGTTGATGCATTGTATTCCGTGTTTCCGCACCCGTTTCGCGCTGGCCTGCAGCCGGTTTTCCTTCTCGCCGGCGTGGCGGTCACATCGATCTATCTCTGGCAATTGATCCGGCTCGCCGCTGACAGTTTCTTCCGCGGAATCAGATCCGACACGGCGCTTGGCGTCCTGAACTGGATTCCGCAGGCGGTCATGATCGCCGGACTGGCGGTGCTTTTGATCGTCATCGTCTCTAGCTTCGTCATTTCCGGGGGCGAAGAATGACGCTTTTGATTGTTGTGATCGCGGTAGCAATGCTGCTGCTCGTAATCGGCCTGTGGATTCCTTTCGTTGTAGCAGGTGCAGCCATGGCTTTGATCGTGGCGAAGAAGGGCGTGGCCGGCCTGACCGCGGTTGGTCTGGTGACGTGGTCTTCCGCCAACAGCTTCACGCTGACGGCAATCCCGATGTTCATCCTTATGGCCGAAATCCTGCTCCAGACCGGGCTTGCAACACGCCTGTACCGGGGGCTTGCCCGGGTGACTCGTTCGCTGCCGGGCGGACTTCTGCAGACGAATATCCTGGGATGCGCGCTGTTTTCGGCGATCTCCGGATCGAGTGTCGCTACCGCGGCCGCAATAGGCACGGTAGCGGTACCGGAACTCAAAAGCCGCGGCTACCCGATGTCGGCAGCCTATGGGTCGCTCGCGGCCGGCGGTACGCTTGGCATTCTGATCCCCCCATCGATCGCGCTGATCGTCTATGGAACGTTCACCGAAACGTCGATCGTCCGCCTGTTCGCGGCCGGGATGATTCCCGGCATCCTGCTCGCATTTCTGTTCAGCATCTATGTCGGCTTTGCCGGACGCCGGCAGGCGGGAGCTCCGCAGAAGGCAGAGCAAGATCCCGGCGCCGGCGTTCTCTTGGATGTCGGCCCCGTCGTGGCACTGATCGGCCTAGTTCTCTCAGCGCTTTATCTGGGGGTCGCCACGCCTACTGAAGCGGCGGCTCTCGGATCGGTGCTCGCCCTTGTGATCGCCTTCGCCCTTGGTGAGCTGACAAGCGACCGGCTCGTGGCGGCGTTTCACCGAACCGTGCGATCCTCTGCAACGATCTTGTTCATCGTGATTGCCGCTTTCCTCTTTTCCTTCGCAATGGCGATATCGGGGGTGACCGGCGCCCTTACCAAAGAGATCGTGGGCATGAACCTCACCCCAGTGGGCTTTCTCGTCGCTGTGGCCATCGTCTATCTTATTCTCGGACTGTTTATCGAATCGATCGCGATGATGGTGATTACCGTCCCGCTCATCGCGCCGGCATTCGCCATCTACGGTATCGACCCGATCTGGTTCGGTGTTTTCCTGGTTATCCTCATCGAGATCGGACAGATCACACCGCCGTTCGGACTGAACCTCTTCGTCATCCAGTCGACGGCCAACGCCCCCTACACGGACGTCGTGAGGGGCGCTGTGCCGTACTACTTCATTCTCCTTGCCTTTCTCGTTCTCCTTGTCTTGGCCCCCGGGCTGGCTCTCTGGCTCCCGGGGAAGATCTGATGGTCGACCCCAAAATCAGACAATTCACCGTCTTGTGCAGCATGCCGGGCGAACTGCGGCGCGGGGCGCGATCGGAATGGTCACGCTACGCACTAGATGGCCGCAAGCTCGACGGCTTTCTGGAAGGCCCGGTCATGGGACCAGACGGAACGCTCTACATGACCGACATTCCCTTCGGCCGGATACTGTCGTTCGCGCCAACCGGGTCGTGGTCGGTGGTCGCCGAATATGACGGCTGGCCCAACGGCATGAAGCTAAGCGACGCCGGCTTTCTGGTCGCCGATCACAAACGCGGTCTGCTGGAGATCGGAAGGGAGGGGAGCGTCCGCGTCATTGTCGACGGTTTCGAGGGCGCCCCCTTCCACGGGCTGAACGACCTGACCGTCGCGCACAACGGCGATATCTGGTTCACCGATCAGGGCATGTCAGGACTCGACGCGCCTTTCGGACGCCTGTTCAGATATTCCAACGGTCTTCTGACTATGGCGATGGGCGGCATACCCAGTCCGAATGGTTTGGTGTTTTCCGAAGACGAGACCGTCATCTATCTGGCCGTCACCAGGGACAACGCGATTTGGCGCCTGCCGCTCGGTGAGGACGGCAACATCCGCAAGGCGGGCCGTTTCATCCAACTGTCCGGCGGTGTCGGCCCCGATGGGCTGGCACGCGGTCCGGACGGTGACCTGATGGTTGTCCATGCCGGGCTCGGTGTATGGCGTTTCGGGGCCAATGGCTTGCCGCGTACATTCTGGCACGACCCTGACTTCACTTATCCGACGAACCTCGCGGCCGATCCGCGAAAGCCGGGCTGGTACCTGGTCACGGAGTCCCTCACCTGTAGCGTACTGTGCGTGGGACTCACGGACGGAGAGGCGGGATGATGGAGAGCGTCGTCATCACCGGCGCGTCCGCGGGT
>CATMNW010000245.1 GCA_950071875.1 uncultured Erythrobacteraceae bacterium
CCCAAACCCTCGGCTGGGTTGGAGGCTGGACATCCCGGCCCAGCGTGTTCGCGGTGGCAGCCGAAAAAGCCGATGATGTCGTAGCGGCCGTAAACTTTGCACGCGAACACAATCTACGCCTTGTCGTGAAAGGTGGTGGTCACAGCTATAAGGGGACATCCAGTGCGCCGGACTCGCTGCTGATCTGGACGCGCCGAATGAACGCGATAACCGTGCACGACGCTTTCGTCGCGGCGGGATGCGACGGCGTGCAAGCGCCGCAGCCTGCGGTTTCGGTGGAGGCCGGCGCAATCTGGGCGCATGTCTACGATGCCGTCACCACGAAAGCCGGTCGCTACGTCCAGGGCGGCGGCTGTTTGACGGTTGGCGTAGCCGGGCTCGTTCAGAGCGGCGGCTTCGGCAATTTCTCTAAAGGCTACGGGATAGCCTGCGCCAGCCTTTTGGAGGCCGAGATTGTCACCGCGGATGGCGCCGTGCGGATCGCGAATGCGTGCACGAATTCCGATCTGTTCTGGGCAATCAAGGGCGGCGGAGGCGGTAGTTTCGGAGTGGTGACGAGGTTGACGCTACGTACCCACGATCTGCCGGATTTCATTGGCGGTGTTTTCGCAGAGGTCACTTGCAGGTCGGATGAAGCATTTCGGCGTTTGATCGAGCGGTTCATGCAGTTCTATGCCGACGCGCTATTCAACCCCCACTGGGGGGAACAGGTCGCCTTTCGGCCGAACAACACCCTGTCGATCGCAATGGTGTTCCAGGGTCTCGACCAGCAACGCGCCGAGTCGGTTTGGCGGTCGTTCATCGATTGGCTCGCGTCAGAGTCGGAACGCTACGGTCTTGCCGTTGAACCAGTGATCGTTGCCTTGCCGGCGCGGCACTTCTGGGACCCGAAATTCTTGAAAGGGCTCGGCGGCCTGGTTCTCAGTGATGACCGCCCAGGCGCCCCGGAGGGCAACATCTTCTGGGCGGGCAATCGTCAGGAGGCGGGACAGGTTCTTCACGCATACCAATCCACCTGGCTGCCGTCATCGCTTCTCGAGTATGCAGGACGGACTCGTCTCGTCGATGCATTGTTCGCGGCGAGCCGGCACTGGAGTACTTCGTTGCATTTCAACAAGGGGCTTGCTGGCGCGCCCGAAGACGCGATTGCCGCCGCCAAGGATACCGCGATGAATCCTGCGGCAACGGATGCCTTCGCGCTTGCCATTTGCGGCGCGGAGGAGCCGCCGGCCTATCCGGGGATTGCCGGCCATGAGCCCGACCGATCTCTGGCCCGGCGTCAGGCAGAGGCCGTGGAAATCGCGATGGGGCAAATCCGCAAGGTCGTACCCCAAATAGGATCATATGGAGCGGAGGGCGACTTCTTCGAAGAAGCGTGGAGCGACGCGTTCTGGGGATCGAGCTACGCACGGCTCGCGGACGTGAAGGCGAAGTACGATCCCGAAGATCTGTTCATCGTCCATCACGGGGTGGGCAGTGAACGATGGAGCACCGACGGTTTCACGAAAGAGAAGTGAACCGCCACGAATGTGGGTGCGATGCAGTTCGAATGCCTGCGCCGAATAATCCAGAAAGATGTCCTGTCGAGTGTCGTGTAGCCGTGAGCTCGTACGTCCTTTGGACAGAATGCGAGAAACCACCGCAACTTGTACTCGTACAAGAACGCTAACTTGGAGGATCGCACCCAAGGACTAGAAAGCTCGTAGTCAGCTGCTAGATCTCGCTCGATAGAGTTGTTCAGGACCCCGTCGGAATTGAGAGTTCAGGCCTCGGTACCTGGACGGGTCTGTTCAGCAATGGCCCGGAAGGTGACGAAATCATGCACCAGGAGCTGTGGGACGCAGATATCGTTCTGCTGGGTCGCACAACCTATGACGGTTTCGCGCCGGTCTATCTGGTCCCAGCCGTTCGTCCTGGGTAGCGGGCATCGTTCTCGACGTCGCAGGCGGTGCGGTGATGGTGAGAAGTAGATTGCGATCAAGGAGGCGGTTGGCGCGACACCGGAGGCGAACGCATTATGAGAACGACAATTGAGGATATGAGATGACGCTGGGAATTGTCGGAACCGGAGCGCTTACTGCTGCGGTGATTACAGGGCTCAAGTCTTCTGGAAACGATGCCCGGCGCGTCCTTCTTTCGCCTCGCAACGCAGAGATTTCCGCGGAACTTGCTGCGCGTTATGCCGACGTGCAGGTCGCATCGGACAATCAGGCGGTGCTTGATGGCTCCGAAACGGTGATGCTCGCGGTCAGGCCACAGGTCGCGCGAGAGGTGCTCCAGGTTCTGCGGTTCCAAAACGACCACCACGTCGTCAGTTTCATCGCGACGATTTCACGGGAGGAGATCGCGTCTCTGGTGGCGCCTGCGGAGAGGGTGACCAAGGCGCTCCCCATGCCGATGATCGCGCACAAGCTGGGTGCAACCATCATCTTTCCGCCCGACCCCGGCATAGCTGCCTTTTTCGGCAAGCTAGGCAAGGCAATCGAGGTGGAAAGCGAGCATGAATTTAATGCCCTTAGCGTCGTTACCGCGACCTATGCCACGTACTTCAGATACCTCGACACGATCGATGACTGGCTAGAAAGCCATGACGTCTCGAGCGACACAGCGCGTGAGTATATTGCCACTCTTTTCAAGGCGCTCGCCCATGCCCCGGAAGCCGCCCCCGCGTCGGCGTTCATGGATTTGGCGAAGGAGTATGCGACAATTGGGGGAATAAATGAGCAGGTTCTCAGCGAGTTGGAAAGCCAGGACGTATTCAAGATGTTCGCTAAGAGCTTGGACAACGTGTACCGGCGGGTGTCGGGGCCATGGAACGTCGATGTGTGACCGCATCGGCATGTATTAATGGCATGCCGATAATCCCATTCGCCGATGCGCCACGACAAAAAAAATGCAGTCGTTGTCGGGAGGAGCGCCGCAAAATCGTCCTTAGAAACGGAAAACCCCAAAATGCGCTACACGATCCTTTGCTATCACAATGAGGAAATCACCTCTTCCTGGACCGTAGAGGAAGACGCCGAGGTGATTGAACGCCTCAAGGCGGTCAATCGCAAATGGGCAAAAAATTTCGAGCCCATCGTCCGGCTGATGCCGACAACCGCGGCGACCACCTTGCGCAAGTCCGAAAATATCGTGACGGACGGTCCGTTCGCGGAGACGAAAGAGCAGTTGCTCGGCTTCTACGTCGTCAACGTGGACAGCTACGAGGAGGCTGTTCAGATCGCGCGCGAGATGGCTGAAGCAAACCCCGGCGGTGCCTACGAGTTGCGGCCTATCGCGCTCTACTACCCGAATGGAGAGGCAATAGAAGATGCCCCAACCCCCTGAATCGGACTGGATCGAGGCGCGCTTGGTCGGTGCGCGGCCGCAGGCTGTCGCGGCGCTGTTGCGCTATTTCCGCGATCTCGACCTCGCCGAGGAGGCCTTTCAAGAGGCTTGTCTGAGGGCTTTGAAGTCGTGGCCGAAGAACGGCCCGCCGCGCGATGCGGCAAGCTGGCTAATCATGGTCGGGCGCAATGTCGCCATCGACCACAAGCGCCGGCACGCGAGATTGACGGAACTGCCGGACGAAGAGTTGATCTCAGACCGGGAGGACACCGAGCCTGACATGGCGGAGCGGCTGGATGCGGCCGACTATCGCGACGATATCCTCCGGCTTCTCTTCGTCTGTTGCCAGCCGGAACTGCCGGCCACGCAACAGATCGCGCTGGCGCTCAGGATCGTCTCGGGGCTGCCGGTCTCCCGTATCGCGGCGGCCTTCCTCGTCGCCGACCGGGCAATGGAGCAGCGGATTACCCGCGCAAAGGCACGCATCGCAAAGGCTGACATACCCTTCGAGACGCCTGGACCGATCGAACGGGCGGAACGTTTCGCGGTGGTTGCCGCGATGATTTATCTCGTCTTCAACGAGGGCTATACCGACGCCAATCCGACAAGCGAGCGGGCGAAGCTCTGCGACGAGGCGATCCGCCTGGCTCGTTTGATGCTGCGGCTGTTTCCGGCCGAACCGGAAATGATGGGATTGCTGGCGCTGATGCTGCTTCAGCATTCCCGCCAGAAGGCGCGTTTCGACGAAACGGGTGCCCCGATCCTGCTTGACGACCAGGACCGAACGCTGTGGAACCACAGACAGATCGCCGAAGCGCTGGCGATGATCGACAAAGCCATGCGGCACCGCCAGCCCGGGCCTTATCAGATCCAGGCGGCGATAGCCGCACTACACGCACGTGCCGAACGGCCCGAGGAAACCGATTGGGCGGGGATTGATGAGCTTTATCAGGCGCTCGAACGTCATGCTCCATCGCCGGTGATTACGCTCAATCGGTCGGTTGCGATCTGGAAGCTTCAGGGTGCGGAAGCGGCGCTGGAGATGATCGCGCCGCTCGCAGAGCTGCTGGATGGGTACTTCTACTTCCACGGCGTGCGCGGC
>CATMNW010000246.1 GCA_950071875.1 uncultured Erythrobacteraceae bacterium
TCGACAGGTCCACCGCATAGCCGTTCTGTTCGAGCGTCGATTTCAACTGCTGGCCGAGCGTGGGCTCGTCCTCGACGATCAGGATCCTCATGAATGTCCGTCCTTGAATTGTGTATAACGCGTTTCGTTCATGTAGATGAACGCGTCAACCTGAACGGGGTTTCGCGCGCTGCGAAATCACCGGCTGCGACGCAGGACCTTGCCGGTACGCGCATCGACATCGACATACATGACCCGCCCGTTCTTGATGAACTTCAGGCGGTAGGCCATCGCCGTCGAATCGTAAGCCGGGCCGAGATATTCGGCACCCCGCATCGAAGGCAGGATACGCGCTTCGATATCGCGCAACTGCATGATGTTGCCCGCACTCATTTCGCGCCGCGCTTCGCCCTGTTCGGAGCGTCGCTGTGCGAAAGCAGGCTCGGCCATGATCGGGCCGGCAACCAGCCCGACGGCAAGGAGGGATGCAAAAATGCGTTTCATGATGCGACCCTGCCTAGCCTCAGGCCATTGAACAAGATGTGAATGTTGCCGGTGCCCGGTATTCAGCCTCAACGGGTCATTTCGTATGTCAGCGCAATGCCGACGCCCGTTCCCACCACGCCGGGGGCGACGGGCGGCGGGGGTGAAGCGGCAATACGTGAACCTGTCACTACAATCGCTTCGTTGCGCTCCACAGGTCCACCCGACCCGCGGATCGCTTCGGCAACCTGAAGCAGTCGCACGCCGGAATATCCTGCAAGTCGCGCGTATTCCTCGGCCTGCTGGCGGCCACGCTCCAAGGCATTCTGACGCGCTTCGGCCTTGGCCGCTTCATCGTCTTCGATGGAGAAGGTGGGGCCGTTGATGTTCGTCGCACCTGCTTCGACCATGGCATCCAGCACTTCACCGGTACGGTCAATCTGGCGCAGCTTCACGGTTACCTGGTTATTGGCCTGATAGCCGATGAAGCGGGGTGACTGCCCGTTCTGGCGGTTGCTGTAATCATATTGCGGGTTCAGGTCGATACGCGCCGTCTGGATGTCACGTCCGGCGATACCCAGTGCCCGGATCAATGCCACGAGCCGTTCCATTTCCGCCGAATTGCGCCGCAACGCCTCTACCGCCGTCGGTGCAGTGGTCTGTACGCCGGTCGAAATAGTAGCCATGTCCGGCTCGACCTCGACCTGTTCGTATACCGACAGTTCGATCACCGGGTTCTGGGCGGCCAGCTGGACTTCAGCGGCCTGGACGGCGGGGGTCATCATGATGGCGGCGATGGCGGGAAGTGCGTAGCGGATCATAGGCTTGCTCCTTGAATTCCTGTCGAACCTGGGCTTGCCCGCTTTACGGCTTGCTGAACCGATGTGTTCCCACTTTCCACTTCGGGCGCTTGTCGCTAGCCCCGTTTTGCACACGAGGGGGAAAGCATGAAGGCCTTGAAACTCGCACTCGCTTCGCTGGCCGCGATGGCAACGCAGCCGCTGGCCGCGCAGATGGAGCGCGTGCCCGATCGATTGGCAAGCGAAGGCGAAGGTCCCTTCTCCACGCTTCTCATTCGCGGGGCCACGGTGGTCGAAGGCTCGGGCGCACCTCCGGCAGGGCCGGTCGATATCGTGGTCGAAGGAAACCGCATCGCCGCGCTTCACCCGGGCGCCGCCCCGGACGATGTGATCCGGTCCGCCCAGCGGGTGGTCGATGCGAGCGGCATGTATGTCCTGCCCGGCTTCGTTGATGTCCATGGGCATAATGGCAATCCCGCAAAGGCTGCGCAGCCTTCCTATGGATACAAGCTCTGGCTCGCCCATGGTGTGACCACGGTGCGCGGGGTCAGCTTCTATTTCGGGCCCGGCACGCCCGACCTGTCGGATGCCAGCCGCAGCGCCGCCAACACAATCGTTGCCCCTCGCCTGATCGCCTATGCCGTGTTCGGCGACAAATGGTCGGGTGGAACCCCCGATACGCCGGCCAGGGCACGCGAGGGGGTGCGCTGGGCCAAGGCGCAGGGGTATTGGGGGATCAAGTTCTTCAACGGGTATTCGCCCGCCGTTTTCGAAGCCGCCTTCGATGAAGCCGAAAAACTGGAGATGGGCACCGTGGCCCACCTCGCCCAGACCGGCGTGGCCGAGGTCAATGCTGCCAGGGCGGTCGAACTGGGCCTGGACGGTGTGACCCACTTCTATGGCCATTTCGAAAGTCTGCTGAAGGATGGCCTGCCCTATTATCCCGAAGACTATAACTATTTCGACGAACAGTCGCGGTTCGCCTGGGTCGCGCGGCTCGCCCCGCAAGCGGTGGAGCCGGGATCAGAGGAGTGGGACGACTATATCGATTACCTGGTCGATCGCGGTGTGACGCTAAGCCCGACCTTCAACATCTATTCCGCCAGCCGTGACGTCATGGCGGCAAAGACACGCGACTGGCACGCGAAATACACCATCCCCTCGCTGATGGATTTCTATGCCCCCAGCGCCACCAATCACGGCAGCTATTACAAGGACTGGTCAACCGAAGACGAAGTCGCCTGGCGGAAATTCTACGACAAGTGGTTCACGCTGACGAAGGACTTTCACGACCGCGGCGGCCGCGTCACGGCGGGTTCCGATCCGGGTTACATCTACCAGACCTGGGGCTTCGCCTATATCGGTGAACTGGAAATGCTGCGCGAAGCGGGCCTTTCGCCGCTCGCCGTCATCCGTGCCGCGACCATCGACGGCGCGCGCGAAATTTACGAACCGCGCGGGGTCGAACCGCCCATGGGCCGGATCGCGGTGGGCAAGCTGGCCGATCTCGTCATCGTGCCCGAAAACCCGCTTGCCAATCTCAAGGTCCTATACGGAACTGGGCACACCCGTTTGAATTACGAAACCGGTGCCATCGAACAGGTCGGCGGGGTGCGCTGGACCGTGAAGGACGGCATCGTTTACGACGCGCACGCCCTGCTCGCCGATGTCGCCCGCATGGCGGAAGAACAGCGCGCCGCGCGCTAGGCGCTTGCGATAGGCCGCGCGCGCGCCTACCTCGCGCGGCCTATGGCACAGCCCCCCATCCTCAGCCTCGAAGGCATGGCCCTGCAGCAGGGCGGCAAATGGCTTTTCGGCGGGCCGGACCACGACCCGCTCGACCTGCACATCGGTCCGCGTGACCGCATCGCCCTGATCGGTCGCAATGGCGTCGGAAAGACGACGTTGTTCCGCATGATCGACGGGGTGATCGAAACCGATTCCGGAACACGCAAGACCAAGCCGGCCATGCGTATCGTGCTGCTCGAACAGGACCCGGACCTGAGCAGCCACGCCACCCTGATGGACTGGGCTCTCGACGGAGAGTATGCGCCGCAGGAGCACGAGATCGAGGCCATAGCGGGCCAGCTCGGCATCGATATGAGCCGCGCAACCAAGGGCGCCAGCGGTGGCGAAAAACGCCGCGCCGCCATCGCCCGCGCATTGGCGCAGGACCCCGACCTGCTGCTGATGGACGAGCCGACCAACCACCTCGACCTCGGTGCGATCGACTGGCTGGAAAGCTGGCTGGAACGCTATCGCGGTGCCTTCATAGTCATCAGCCACGACCGGACTTTCCTCAAGCGCCTGACCCGCACGACCCTGTGGCTCGACCGCGGGAGTCTGCGCCGCAAGGAAGTGGGTTTCGGAGGCTATGAAGCCTGGGAAGAACAGGTCTATGCCGAAGAAGCGCGCGCGGCTGAAAAGCTCGACGCGAAGCTGAAGCTGGAAGCACACTGGCTCGAACGCGGCGTCACTGCGCGGCGCAAGCGCAATCAGGGGCGGCTCGAGAAGCTGTGGCAGATGCGCGCCCAGCGGGCCTCGATGATCTCGGCAGGCGGCACGGCAAAACTGAAGCTGGCTACCGAGGAGGATTTCAAGTCGAAGTCGGTCATCGTCGCCCAGGACATCACCAAATCCTACGGCGACCGGACGATCATCAAGCCGTTTACCCTGCGCATCCAGCGCGGCGACCGGATCGGGATCGTCGGCGCGAATGGCGCAGGCAAAACGACACTGCTGAAAATGCTCACCGGCGAACTCGATCCCGATAGCGGTACGGTGGAAATCGCCAAGACGCTGACCGGCGTGATGATCGACCAGCAACGCCAGCTGCTCACCGCTGACAAGACGGTGCGGCAGGTGCTCGCCGAAGGCGGCGACTGGATCGATGTGCGCGGCAACCGCAAGCACGTACAGGCATACCTAAAGGACTTCCTGTTCGACCCGAAGATCGTCGACATGAAGGTCGCGGTTCTGTCGGGTGGCGAACGCAGCCGCCTGCTGCTGGCGCGCGAGTTCGCCAAGGCTTCGAACCTGCTCGTGCTCGACGAGCCGACCAACGATCTCG
>CATMNW010000247.1 GCA_950071875.1 uncultured Erythrobacteraceae bacterium
ATCGGGCACCTTGACCAGCGCGGTGGGGACGCCCCGAATCTGCAGCGCGGCATAGTACTGCTCGGATTCGCTCACCGGCGTGCGATAGTCATTGGCACCGACCACCACGAGCGTCGGGGTCTTGACGTTGCCGACGAGGCTCAGCGGCGATCGGTTCCAGTAGGACATCGGGTCTTCCCACGGCTTCTTGTCGAACCAGTAGCGCGAGGTAAATGTGGTCGCGTCCATCGTCAGCGCCTCGCTGATCCAGTTGATCACCGGCTTTTGCGTCGCGGCCGCCTTGAACCGGTCGGTCTTGCCGACGATCCAGCTGGTCAGCACGCCGCCACCCGATCCGCCGGTGACGAATAGCTGGTCCGGATCGGCAATTCCCAGCGCGATCGCCCGGTCGACAATCGACATCAGGTCGAAATAATCATTGCCGGGATAGGCCTTGTCGATTTCATTGGCGAAGTCCTCGCCATAACTGGTCGACCCTCGCGGATTGGCGGACAACACCGCATATCCGGAAGCCGCATAAAGCTGGTTGTCGGTCGAAAAGTGCGGGCCATAGGCCGCAAAGGGACCGCCATGGATTTCAAGGATCAGCGGCACCCGCTGGCCTTCTACATAGCCGGGCGGAAGGGTCAGCCACCCTTCGATTTCCAGCCCGTCGTGGCTCGACGGTGTGGCGATCCGGCGGACCTGGCCAAAAGATTTCACAGCCCGCAGCGACCGGTTGAGATCGGTCAGGATACGCGCGTCCGCGCCGCGCTTCAGCTGGACTTCGGCGGGCCTTGTCGCAGTGCCGCCGGTGAAGGCGATGGCATCGCCATCGGAAACCGAAAAGCTTCCCCCGGTATAGGGACGGTCAAGGCCCCCGCCCCCGAGGCCCCGGGCCACATCGCGTACGCTACCGTCCAGCGCGATGCGGGCCACGCGCGTTTCGCCGCTGATGTCGTATTGGGCATAGATGCCGCGCCCGTCCGCGTCCCATTCGATACCCGCAGGGCTGTAATTCCAGCCGGCAGTCAGATTGCGAACATTCGATCCGTCGCGGTTCATGACGTACAGATCGCTGTCTTCATAGGCGCGCAGGGCATCGTCGAAGCCGAGATACGCGATCAGCCGGCCGTCGGGCGATACTGCCGGATTGCCGTCGGGCCCGTCGCGATCGGTCAACTGGCTTACACCGCCGGTCGCCACATCGAGCGCATAGACTTCCCCTTCCACCGGATCGTCTTCCCAGTCGGGGCGGCGGTTGGCACCGAAGTAGATCGTGCTTCCATCGGGCGACCAGCTCAGGGGGCCACCATCGTGATACCGGCCAAACGTGAGCTGGCGAGGCGCGCCGCCGGTTGCAGGCACCACGAAGATCTTCTCGAAGCCAGGTTCGATATAGCCCTGGCCGTCGGCGCGGTAGGTCAGGAGGTCGCGGATCTCCAACGGTTCCGCCCATTTGGCGCCTTCAGGCTTGTTGCCCGGCGCAGAGCCGAGCTTGGGCCCTTCGTCCTTCACCATCATCGCATAGGCAATGGAACGGCCATCGGGCGACCACGCGATGCTGGATGGCGAAGTCGGCAGGCCGGTCAGCCGAACAGCGTCGCCACCATCGATCCAGTGGACCCAGAGCTGGGACGCGCCGCCTTCGGTCGAGCCATAGGCCAGCCTGTCGCCGGAAGGGGACCAGCGGGGGGAAAAGGCATCGCCGTTGCGGCCTGCGATCGGTGTCTCGCGCCCGCTGCGCGTATCGATCAGCCAGATCGAATTTACCGCCCGGTCGGACATGATGTCGTTGGTGCGGCGAACGTAAGCGATATAGCGGCCATCCGGGCTGATCTGCGGGTCGCTGGCGATTGCGATGTCGAACAGGTCGGCGCCGGTAAAGCGGCGTTCCGGACCGTTGCGATCGCTGCCGACGGCCGCACCGGTCATGGGGGCCGCGGTTTGTCCGGCCTGCACGGTCGGCGCGCTGTCATCCGTTTCGGGCTGCGGCTGCTGGCCGAAAACCGCCTGCATCGGGAGAGCCGCAAGCGCGATGCCTGCCGCCAGCTTACCTATCGTCATGCCATCATTCCTTTCGCAGCGCTGCCATGGGGTGCGGCGAGGTGGTGATTGCAGATTGTCATGCTTTGCCCCCCGACCCTAAACGGTATCCGTAACCCGCTTGATCGCATGGTCCAGCACGCTGGTCGACCATTATGGTCGTCTCGACGATCACCGTTCATCGCATACCCGGCCAGAGCTGGTCGGGAGGACAGTAGGCACAGCAGAAGGCGCGGGATGTCAGTCCCAGTCTTCCTTCACCTTGAGCGGGCCCGGTCCGTATAGGTAATCCGGATCGAACTGCGCATATTCCTTCAGCGCCGCCCAGTCGTTCGTGTAAAGATCGCCGCGGCGGATCTCGGCGATGCCAAGCTCCCGCAGCTTGCCGACTGCGCGGTTGGCATGAATGGCGCTTACACCGCACATATCGGCCATGTCGAACTGCGTGAACGGGGTACGCAGCGCGCGGGTCACGCCGCGGCCAATCAGGTCCAGCCGAGTGTGCAGTTCGGAATAGAGGTGCGCGATGCGCCGCGGGGCGTCGAGCTGTTCCAGCGTCTGGATCCATTTGCGATGGATCGCGGCGTCGAGCAATGTGGCGAACCACATGGCCCGCGCGACACCGGGCCTGTCACGCATGACCGTGCGCAGCGATTCGTGGCTTACACACCCCACCTTCACCCGTCCGGCTGCGTCAATATTGTGGTCCAGCCGTTTCAGGGCGAACCCGTGCAGATCGACAAAATCGCCAGGAATATGCAGTCCCGTGATGAAGCGCTTGCCTGCGGCCTCAACCGTGCGGAAGATGTAGCCTTCGATCAGGATCGTGCTTCGATCGGTCTTGATGCCTTGTTCCAGCAGGCGTGCGCCGTCGCCGTGCGTTTCCACGCTTTCGACCAGATCTTCGATATAGGTAAGGTCATCGAGACTGAGGTTCTGTCGGAGCCTACCGGCCAAAAAATCGCCGGTGAGCGGAAACCGACCGAGCTCTACGTCTCCAGTCTTTGCATCCATGTGCGCCGTTAAGCAAAGCTGTCGAAAATCGTCCATTGATGCATGTTAGCTTTCTGTTCTTTTTATTCGGCGGCTTCTATTTTCGTTGGACTTGATGAGAAAAGGGCCGTTTCGGTCGCTTCCCTCACATCCCGCAACGGGTGCTGGACGATGGCCTGGAATGCCTCGCTACGCCCGCCGGGAAGATACCCCCACTTGGCCATGCGCGCGGCCAAGCCGGTTTCGATCGTTTCGGGCATGACATAGCGGTCATTGCCGTCGATGATCTCGGCCCCGGGATCATGATCGGCCAACGACAGGAACGCGAAGGCGGATCGCCGCACCGTTTCGGCGTTCGCGACAAGGTCTTCGTAGCGCAGCACCAATGCGGAATGCAGATAGGGCAGGTCGGCAGCCATCCGGTCGTAGGCATCGAGCGCGTATCGCACCAGGTCCTCCGGCCCTGCATCCACCCACTTGGCAAGGGCGCCGGCCATGACCTGCGGGTGGCGCAGGATGACAATGAACTGTGCCGTCGGGAACAGCTGCTGATACAGCCGCATGCGGGTCAGGTTGACGGGCGATTTCTCGATCCACCAGCGCTTGTCGGCTTCGAACCAGGGCGACCAGTCGGCAATCAGGCGCTGCCTGGTTTCCAGCGTATTGTAGCGCGAGGTTTCGGTGTGATGTTCTTGCGCGTCGGTCGCGAAGTGGCCGGGCCGGCCATGCAGGGCGGTGTGCGGGATGGCGCCTTGCAGGTAACACCCTTCGTTTTCCGGAACGCCCGAGCCTTCGATCATCGAAATTTCGGGGTGCGATCCGATGATCCGGGCGAGCAGCGATGTCCCGGTGCGATGCAGCCCGGCGACGAACACGAACCGATTGCACCGCGAGTTCATCCGATCTCGCGCAGGGAAAGCTCGCCCTCTCCGTAAAGGTAATCGGGCGTGAAGCCTGCATATTCTTCGAGCTTCGAGCGGTCCGCGATACGCACCGATCCGCGCTGGAAATCGGCGATCCCCAGCTTGCGCAGTTCGGAAAGCGCCCGGTTCGTATGAATGGGCGTTGCCCCGCACATGTCTGCGATA
Organism: uncultured Erythrobacteraceae bacterium; assembly: GCA_950071875.1. Taxonomy (GTDB): domain Bacteria; phylum Pseudomonadota; class Alphaproteobacteria; order Sphingomonadales; family Sphingomonadaceae; genus Qipengyuania. The sequence continues at coordinate 4,107 of CATMNW010000247.1, forward strand.
TCCGCCTGGGTCAGCGGGGTCTGGAAACCGTCGGGAAAGCCCATGCCGACCATTTCCAGCCGCCGCCATATCTCGGCGAAAATGTGCGCGATCCGCTTGGGCACCGTCAGGCGCTCCAGCTTCATGATCCATTCGCGGTGCATCGCCGCATCGAGCAGGGTCGAAAACCAGAAGAGCCGGGCAAGATGGGGTTTTTCCTGCATGATCCGGGCGATCCCGT
>CATMNW010000248.1 GCA_950071875.1 uncultured Erythrobacteraceae bacterium
GCCGCAGCTGCGGAGGTCTTCTATTCCGAGGATGGGCTCGTGCGCGCAGGCTCGATGCCGAAGCGTATCCAGAGAACCCTGCTCGGCGAAAAGGGCATCCAGGGGCTCGATGGCGAGGCCCACCGTCATCGGAAGCGGATGTTTATGTCATGGGAGGTTTGCGCGGCCCGAGAGAGGAGTTCGGGCGACGGGTCAACACCGATGATCTGACGCACGGCCTCGGGGTAGAGCGCAAGGTTCAGGCCCGAGCCGATCCCGATCTCCAGCACACGTCCATGCAGCCCGGAGGCGGCGCGGCGCCGGTAGGGAAGAAGTTGATCCTGGCCCATCGCCAGATGCGTCAGCCGAGGGAGGATATGTTTCTCGTACAGTCGCATCTGTTCACCCGATCCGCGCAAGGACAGGGAAGGTGTCCAGCAGCCAGTAGGCCAGTGCGCTCAACCGCCCGGTCATCATCGCCAAACCCATCAGGATCATGACGCCGCCCGCAGCCTGATGCAGGCGGCGACCCCAACGACCGATGCCGCGCAGCCTCCCGGCAATACTGTCGGTGAACCCCGCGACGACCAGAAACGGGATCCCAAGGCCGGCCGAGTAGAAGGCAAGCAATGCGACGCCCTCGCCAATCGTCGCGCTTGTCGCGCTGGCGGTTAGGATGGCGCCGAGGATCGGCCCGATGCACGGTGTCCAGCCGAAACCGAAGGCGAGTCCGAGCACGTAGGAGGCGACCGGTTGCCCGCCCGGCAGGTCGAGATGAAAACGCAGGTCGCGCTCCATGGCCGACAGGCGCGCTGCCCCGATCATGAACAGACCGAACAGGATCACGATCGCGCCGCCGACGAGGTTGAGTTCGTAGCGCCACTGCAGCAGCGCCTGACCGAGCGCGGTGGCAGAGGCCCCAAGCGCGATAAATATCGTGGAGAAGCCAAGGACGAAACAGAAGCTGAGCCAGACGGCCCGCCCCTTCGAAGGCGCTGCACTGCCGGTGACCGTACGTCCGGCAACGTAGGATACGTAGCCGGGCACGAGCGGCAGCACGCAGGGCGACAGAAAGGAAACGGCACCGGCCAGCAATGCCGCCATTAGTCCAAGAGCGGAAAGTTCAATCAAATCCACATCTCCAAACTGATCGGTAGACCGCCACCACGTGTGCGCACGGAGCGGAACGGCTGGCGCGGTCGTCGTGCTTTTCCATGTCCTATTGCTTACGTTCGTCAATAAGAGCGCTTATCTGCGCAACGGCTTCGGGGCTGTTCCATTCGGCCGGGCCTGCGAGGCGCCCGCGCTCGCGCCCAATGCGGTCGATCAGAATCGTTGTCGGCAGGCCCACCACGGCCAAGGCCAGCATCGCGCGCGTATCCTCCGCGATATAGAGATCGAGGTTGCGAATGCCGGTCTCTCGGTAGAAGCGGCGCACAGGTTCGAGACCGGCCCGATCGATCGACAGCGGCAGAACATGAAAATCCGATCCGCCGAGGCGCGCTTGCAGCGCGTCGAGCGTCGGCATCTCCTCGCGACAAGGCGGGCACCAAGTCGCCCAAATGTTCAGAAGCACGACACGTCCCTCGAAGTCCGCCAGCGTCAGATTCCGTCCATCTCCATCCACGAAAGGCGGCGACAGGAGATCACGCGGAGTCCCGTGATTAGGGATCGGTGGTCGGGCGGAGGCAGGGCTTGCCGCAAGCGCCAAGACTCCGGCAAGGACGTCACGTCGCCTCACGGGTCGCTCTCAGCCTGCAACCGGCGCACGACCGGCAGAATGTCCTCCTCAAGCGAGGCCTGATCAAAGGGGCCGACATGCTTGTATGCAATGCGCCCCTCGGCGTCGATTATGTATGTTTCCGGCACTCCATAGACGCCCCAGTCTATCGCAACGCGGCCTGATCGGTCCGCGCCGATGCGGGTGAAGGGATCGCCGAGCTCTTCGAGGAAACCCAGCGCCTCCTCGGCATTGTCCTTGTAGTTGATACCGTAGATCGGAACGGTGCCCGCTTCGGCAAGATCGACGAGAAGCGGGTTCTCCGTGCGGCAGGGGACGCACCACGACGCCCAGACGTTGACGAGAGAAACCTGGTCTAGCAGGTTCGCCGAGGCTAGGCCGTCCTGCCGCCCTTCGATGGGCGGGAGCGCGAATTCCGGGATTGGTCTTCCGATCAGCGTCGAGGGCAACCGGTCGTCGTTGTTCCAGAGGCCCCAGTAGAAGACTACGCCCAGCAACCCAAACAGAAGAATAGGCAAAATCATGAGCGGCCGTCCGCTCCGGCGCCGCTGTTCTTGGTTATCCTTCGAACTCATAGCCTGCCATCAATGCTTGGAAGGAATAAGGTATCAGCAACCGCTGATATGAAGCAAACCGTCGCCGATCACAATGCTGTCAACGATGGGGGAGGCTTGGCCGCGGCTTCGCAGACCCGAGCCATACTTACTGTCTAGATTCTTAAGAAATCAGCGAAAGGTCGGTATCTGAAGAGGCCGTTGAATTCAGACCTCTGAACGGCCCCTTCGTCCGCATTGTGAGCTTTGCCGAAGGCCTTGGCGAACGTCAGCTCATCGACGTCTATCCTCTCAGCCGTTTTGCCCGTTCCGCCATCCTGACTAGCTGCGCGCTGGCGGTCACTGTAGCGGTCCGTACGACTGCAGGTGCCTGCACCGCACCCCGCCCGATCGCTTCGCCTGTCGGGAGCGCCCCGATCCGCGCCCTGCCCTTTACGCCGTCGGTATTGAAGATCCCTCGCATGATCCCGATCGATCCAGCGGCAACAGCAGGCGTCGCCGCCACCATCAGGTTCCCCGATATCCCTCGCACGATCAGGGGTGTTGCTGCCACAAATCCCTTGGCCAGGAACACCATGACGAAGAACGGCACCAGCGATCCGATGTTGGTTGCCGAGTTCGGATCACCGAGCTGGGCTAGCAGCGAATTCGCCATGCCGACGACGGTAGAGAACATTGCTGCGATTACGATGGGGTAGAAGGCATAGCTGACTGTCGTCGAGACCCATCTGTGGAAGAAATCTTTGGTCGCGTCGAAGAGCGACAATGCAATCATGATCGGAGCAAGGCCGAGCATGAGGGTCAGCATCATCTTGGCGAATATGAGTACGATGCCGGTCATGAAACCGAGAAGGCTGAGCAGGACGAGCCCGATGCCGCCTAGGATCGCACCTGTCATCCAGTTCAGGTTGCTGCCGATGGCGTTCAGGTACTGGCTGAACTCATTTATCAAGTCATCAAATTCAGAGGCGAAGTAGGTTGCGCCCGCTCCGCCGCCCCCGACTGATGAAATCAGGGCTCCAGCGACATAGTCGAGCCCGCCGATGATGGCATTCGCGACCGCGTTGAAGTTGGCCCAGTTGAAGGCGAAGAGCCCTATCAACATCAGCTTTATCAGGTACCAAAAGAAGCTGGCCCCATCCATGCTGCGGAATTGGAAGGCCATATTAATGCAGACGCCGATCAGCGAAAGAGTGGCCATCAGCAGGACGATCGCGCCGGTATTGCTTGCCACAGCACCAAACTGGGACTCGGCCGCATCGACAAGGAACGCGTCGGCGGTTCCGACCATCCAGCTGACGACACCCACTACCAGGTCCCTTGCGCTTCGCAGAGATCTTGCACTTCACGGGCGATCTGGTTTTGTTGGTCCCTGAGGGCTAGCCGAGCTTGAGTATGTTCCGCCTGAGTGCTTGTCGCAAAACGTTCTTCATATTCCGCCAAGGCAGCATCCCAAGGTGGGAAGCGGATGTCACAGCCACAATCGCCCGATGACGTGATCGCCTGCCAAGAACGCAATTCATAGAGCCGCATCATGGTCCGAGCCTTGTAGGCTTCCCGCGGATTGATTTCGTCCATCCAAGTCGGTCGCGCCGGGCGATCGTTGCAGATCCGGTATTGCTGGGGCGACATATCGACCGTGAGATCGTTCGAGACCTGTGGCGATGTCTGGGCCACAAGTGGGCCCGCCAGGGCGGCAAGCATGAGTGCGAGAATTGGTTTTCGCATCTGGGGGGTTCCTTTCTACTCAGCGGCGACAGAGGGGCTCTTGTTGCCTCTGCCGTCGACCCTGTCGAGGTTCAATTCTGTCGTTTGACCCGGGAGGTAAAACTCGGTGATGCCGCGCGCACCTTCATAGCGGCCAGCCTGGATGATCACGTCGATCGAGCCCTCAATGTAATCGATCATGTCGGCGTAGGTCATCGGTACATCCGTTTTCAGGGCGGCGATGGCGAGGCGACGAACAGCAAGTTGTGGGGTCTCGGCATGCAGCGTGGTCAGCGATCCACCGTGGCCGGTGTTGATTGCCTCGAGAAACGTCATCGC
>CATMNW010000249.1 GCA_950071875.1 uncultured Erythrobacteraceae bacterium
TCCGTCAACCTGTGCGAGGCTGGCGGTGGTCGCAGGAATGAGCGCTACCGCGGTGACGAGTGCGGCCGAACGGGCGAGTGCGGCGAATTTCATATAACGGGAAGCTCCTTTGCCGGAGCAATGTATCGCGTACAGGCAGTGAATGCCAGATGAGCGTGATTGCAAGCCCGGCAGGCTTACTTCAGCGGCAGGAAGCTATTGCAGGTGGTCGAGCGGATTGACCGGTTGCCCGTCCTGCCGCAGTTCGAGCGTCACTTCACCCTGTTGTCCGGGTGCCTGTCCAAGCGGGGAGCCCGCCGAAACCTCTTGCCCGACCGCCACATCGAGCGAGCCGAGACCAGTCACGAGGCTGGTCCAGCCATTGGCGTGTTCGATAATAACGATCCTGCCGAACCCTCGATAAGGTCCGGCAAAGGCTACACGACCCGCGCCCGGTGCAACTATCTGTGCCGCCGGGCGAGCAGAGAGAGCGATCCCCGCCTGCCGCTGGCCGCTTGTTCCCGCTTCACCGAAACCGGCCGAGAGTTCGCCTGCAACAGGAAGCTGGTAGCGAGCCGGCGGACTGGTCCGGCTCGGCAGCGGGCTTGGCGCGCTCGCGATTGTGGCTGTCCGTGGATTTTCAGGGCGCACTAGAGGTCCAGGAAGGGCGGCAAGTTCAGCGCGGAGCGTACCGGCTGCCTGCAACTGGCCAACGAGCTGGTCAAGATCGATTGCCTCTTCCGCCAGCACCAGCGCCCGCTGAGCCTCTCGATCGGCACCTCCCTTTGCCTGCCGCGCCTTCAGGCGTTCTCGTTCAGCAAGCGCCGCGAGATCCTTTCGCCTTTGGACAAGAGCAGCTTCGGTTTCGCGCCGGTCGGCCAGAGCCCGCCTTGCTTCGTCTTCCAGCGCCCGCGCATGGTCGAGATCCGCTCGCAAAGCCGCCGTGCGTTCGCGCACCAGGGGGATGGTGCTGTCGAGAATTGCACGTGTATAAACAAGGTCGCGCAAGGAGCCCGGCTGCAGGGCGGATAACGACAGTGGCCGCCGCGACATGGATTGCAACGCACCCGTCAACCGGGCCAGCGGTTGGCGCCGCTGGGCCAATTCGCGCCCCAGCGACTGACGCTCCCCATTGACGAGATCGAGGCGGGCACTTGCCGCGTCGATGGCCGCCTCGGCCTGCTGCACCCGAGCAGCAATGGCGGCGATCTGTGCACGCGCCTTGGTCGAAGTTTCGCGCGCTTGCAGCGCCTGGCGCTCGAGGCGCTCACCCCGCGCCCGTGCATTGCGCTGCTGCTGGCGGGCCGCGTCGAGAGCTTCGCGTGCCTCCTGCGCACTTGCAAACCCCTGCGGCGCCTGAGCGATTGCCGGCAATCCCAGCAATCCTGCGGCTGCAAAGGCAGCAATCAAAGCAGTGCGGCGGCTCATGACGTCATTCCTGCCCGATCAGCCGCTGCGATGATAGGGATGACCGGCAATTATCGTAGTGGCACGGTAAAGCTGCTCGGCCAGCATGGCCCGGGCGAGCAGATGTGGCCAGGTCGCCTTGCCGAAAGCCAGCAGCAGGTCCGCATCGTGCCGCTCTTCCTGTGAATGGCCGTCGGCAGCGCCGAGCACAAAACGGCATTCGCGCATCCCGTCGTCGCGCCAGCGTTCGAGGATTGCAGCGAGCTTTTCGGATGAAAGGTCCTTGCCGCGCTCATCGAGGAGAACGGTCTTGAACGGCGTCTGCGGTTCCGGAATGCGCCCGCCGGTTTCGGGCAATTCGGTAAATTTGACCGGCCAGGTCAGGCGCTTTTCGTAGCGCGCAACCAGCTCTGCCTCGGGAGTCCGGGCTATCTTTCCGCGTGCGATGATGTGGAGAAGAATGAGGTCGGCTCCGTATCGTGACACCAGGCCGGTCCGGCGGGCGGGCAGCCGAGCCAAGCTGCCGTCGCCTCAGCCTACCCTGCTTCGCTTGCCGTCAGGTGAGGGTGCCCGCGCGAAGGCGCGGGCGAACGCCCTTATGCTATTCCTGCTACGGGCGGCGCATCGCCGAAAGCCCACATGCGCTCGAGATTGTAGAAGCTGCGCACCTCGGGTCGGAACAGGTGGACGACTACGTCACCCGCATCGAGCAGGACCCAATCGGCCGCCGGAAGACCTTCGAGCTTCACCGGGCCGAAGCCTGCCTGCTTGACCTTTTCGGCCAGCTTCTGTGCCATCGCGGCGACCTGACGGGTCGAGCGGCCCGAAGCGATTACCATGTGATCGGCAATCGAGCTTTTGCCCTCGAGATCGATGGTCACGACCTCTTGAGCCTGGTCATCGTCGAGTTGCTGCAGCACAAGGGCAAGCAGCGGATCGGTTTTTGCATCAGCCATGGAAATCACCGGTGCCGAAGCGTTCCCGGAAGTAGCCGGGCCTGTTTGCGCCTGAGTCATAGGCGATTGCGGTACTCCTGAAATAAGGGGCGAAAAGGGTCATATGGGGATTTGCATGCATCATGTCGCGGTAGCTTGCGCTGCCGATGATATCACACGATGGGTAAGCTGGTCCCTTGGAGGCGGTCCGGCGAAGCGTTTAGCCCATTCGGGATCGGCGCGGCGAATGGCCGTGGCCGATCTTTCATCGGGATCGAAACGCAAGGTCACCAGTGTCGGCGCGCTCCATCTGCCCCGGTTCACAAAGCTGGACAATGGCACGGAAAAGCGCCTCAGCCAGGCCATCGCGGGGCTCGCGACAGCAGCCGCATCATAGCCGGGCCGCGCAACAACCGCAATCGGCATCTGCCGTGCTATACCGCGCCAGTCGCGCCAGCGGTGGAACTGGGCAAGGTTGTCGGACCCCATCAGCCAGACGAATTCACGCTTGGAATAACGTCGCTGCAAAGCTTTCAGCGTATCGACTGTATACCGTGTGCCGAGTTGTCGTTCGATGGCAGTGACTCGAATGGGTGCGCGTTTCGCCTGAACCATGGCCGAGCGCACACGCGCTGTAAGAGGCGCCATGCCTTCCCTGGATTTCAGCGGATTGCCTGGCGAAACAAGCCACCATACTTCGTCCAGTTCGAGCGCGCGCAGGACGAACAGGGAAATTCGCCGATGGCCACCATGCGCCGGATTGAAACTGCCACCAAGCAACCCGATTCGTTGCGTCCCAGTCATCAGACGCGTTCCACGCGAGATTTGTCGAATTTATACAATGGTTTGCATGAATCCTTCGCGAAAAATCGCAAGCTATTGGTAAACCACGACTTAATCTTTGGTTCCACGAGAATTCCGATAATTTCGCGACGATGCAACGACTCGTCCCGCCCAGCCGTCAACTCGTGGATTCTACGGGAACCGCGATTCGATTTCACAGGGAACCTTTGTTAACGCCTCGCTCGGGACGTTAGAGACCATAAGGGACGGGTCGTTTTGAGCAATAGAATTGCCTCCAAGGGCTGGGGGGACCGCCTGCGTGGCTGGTTCCCGGACCGCGAATTTTTCATGCGGTCGGAAGGCCAGGTTCGCTTCATTACCATATCGTCGCGAATTCAGATTTCCGCAGCCGCGATCGCACTGACGGTACTCGTCGTGTGGGCGGTATCGATGGCTGTCGCCGGTTGGACGCAGTATCGCGCCACGGCGGACCGCTTGTCGCTCCTCGACCGCGAGGCGAAGGTAGCAACCGCCACAGACCGCGTGAACGCCTATCGCAACGATATCGATGCTGTCGCCACCGACCTCGTCAAGCGGCAGCAGTTCATCGAAGACATGGTCGCTTCACTGCCCGAGGATGTGAAGTCGGTGCGCAACGTCAGCGATTCCTCCGGTGAAGCCGCGGCAACCGTCGACAAGGTCAGCGCCTCGATCCCCGAAGCTGGGGCGTTAGCCAGGATCGAAGCGCGCCAGCTCGCCTTTGTCGAAGGCCTGACGCGTTTTGCCGACTGGCGCGCACAGCGCGCGGCAGCCGCACTCAAGAAGCTCGGCCTCAACCCCGACAGCATGATCCGTACGGCCGATCGCAGTGCCATGGGTGGTCCGCTCGAGAAACTCGCCACGAACAGCGACGGCACGATCGATCCGCGCTTCGAACGGCTTGGTCTTTCCATTGCCCGCATGGATGCACTTGAACGCGGCCTTGCCGGTGTTCCGCAGGTCGCTCCGGCCCGGGAAGACATGATTTCGAGCGGCTTCGGCTACCGACGCGACCCGTTCAATGGACGCGGCGCCATGCACAAGGGCCTCGATTTCAGGGGCGCCATCGGCACTCCGATCCGCGCCGCTTCGGATGGCCGCGTCAGCTTCGTCGGCTCGAAAGGCGGCTATGGCAAGACGGTGGAGATCACGCATGGCAACGGCTTGATG
>CATMNW010000250.1 GCA_950071875.1 uncultured Erythrobacteraceae bacterium
GAGTGTTCGTTCTGATCGCCCGTGATCGGACTGGCATGAATTGATTTGGACGCACGCCCCGACGCGCATAGATCGGGGCGGGCGAGGGAGAGGGAATAACCATGGCACTTGCACCCGACGTTTCGAGCAGCACCGATCCGCAACCGCTCGAGGATGAAGGCACCCACATCAACGCACCGGGCCTGCAGTTCTTCGTCTTCGGCCTGTTCTTCATCTTCGGCGGCATCACCTCGCTCAACGACGTGATCATCCCGAAGCTGAAAGAGCTGTTCACGCTCAACTACACCCAGGCGATGCTGGTGCAGTTCTGCTTCTTCACTGCCTACCTCGTGATCGGCATCCCCGGCGCCAAGCTGGTCAAGCGGATCGGCTATATGCGCGGGGCGGTGGCGGGCCTGTGCCTCATGATCCTCGGCTGCCTGCTGTTCACCCCGGCAAGCCAGACCGCGACCTACGCGCTGTTCCTCGGCGCGTTGTTCATCCTCGCCAGCGGCGTGGTGATCGTGCAGGTCGTGGCCAACCCGCTGATCTCGCTTCTCGGCCCGCCCAGCACCACCCACAGCCGCCTGACCTTTGCACAGGCTTTCAATTCCCTTGGCACGACCGTTTTCCCGATTGTCGGCGCAACGATCATCCTCGGCAGCCTTGCAACCATGAGCGCAGACCAGCTTTCGGGTCAGGCCCTGGTCGCATACCGCCAGGCGGAAAGCGAAGCGATCTGGCAAGGCTATCTGGGCCTTGCGGTATTGATAGGGTTCGTCGCAGCGGTGGTGTGGATGTTCCGCAATCGCCTGCACGGCGAAAAGCACGAGGCTTCACAGGGCCTTGCGGGGCTGGACCTGCTGAAGCGCAGCCGCTTCGGTTACGGCGCATTGTGCATCTTCCTGTATGTCGGGGCGGAAGTTTCCATCGGATCGGTGATCATCAATTACCTTTCCCAGGAACGCGTGCTGGGACAGCCGGAAAACGTCATTGGCTGGATGATCGGCCTGTACTGGGGCGGTGCCATGGTGGGCCGCTTCCTCGGCTCCTATTTCCTGCGGCTGTTCAGCCCCGGAAAGATATTGGCCTTCAATGCGGCGGGTTCGATCCTTTTGATCATCCTGTCGATCAGTTCTGCCGGACAAGTGGCGGCCTACAGCCTGCTGGCGGTCGGTCTGATGAATTCGATCATGTTCCCGACGATCTTCTCGCTCGCTTGCGAGAAACTGGGTCCGCGCGCGGCTGACGGGTCGGGCATCATCAATGTGGCGATCTGCGGCGGGGCAATCGTACCGCTGCTCTACGGGGTCGTGGCCGATGCGACGGGCGGCAATCTTGCCGCGGCCATGATCATCCCGATCATCTGCTACGCCATTATCGCAGGCTTCGGGATCTTCGCGCGGCGTCCTGCCACCGCCTGATCTCGCAACTGCAGCATTTCGGGGGTTCGCAAGGCAGCTTCGGTCTGCCATGCGAACCCCCAAGCTTTTGGACTTCAGGGAAATTGCCGCAATGACTGACGCCGAACTCGCCGCCCATCTGGCCAATGTAGCGGGCAAGATCCTGATCGAGGTCCGTGACAGCGGAATGTTCGAGGGCAAGAGCCTTGGCAAGGCGGGAGACGAAACCGCCAACCAGTTCCTCGTCCATGCACTACGCCAGCAACGGCCCGACGACGGACTGCTTTCGGAAGAAAGCAAGGATACGGCGGACCGCCTGTCGAAAGAGCGGGTGTGGATCGTCGATCCGGTCGATGGCACGCGCGAATATGGCGAAGCGCGTACCGACTGGGCGGTCCATGTCGCACTGTGCATCGATGGCAAACCCGAAACAGGCGCGGTCGCCCTGCCCGGCCTCGACACCGTCCTGCGCACCGATGCTCCGATCGAGATGCCCGAAAGCGCCGAAACACCGCGCATGGTGGTCAGTCGCACGCGCCCGGCCGCCGAAGCGGTTGCCGTGTCCGAAGCCATTGGTGCCGAACTTGTCGGAATGGGATCTGCCGGCGCCAAGGCGATGGCGATAGTCCGCGGCGAAGCGGAAATTTACCTTCACACCGGCGGCCAGTACGAATGGGACAGCGCCGCGCCTGCCGCAGTTGCACTGGCTCACGGCCTGCATGCCAGCCGCATCGACGGAAGCCCGCTGGTCTACAACAATTCCGACACCTACATGCCGGACCTGCTGATCTGCCGCCCCGAATGGGCCGAGCGAGTTCTGGCCGAAGTCGCCAAGCTGGCGGCCTGACCTATCCTTCCACCTGCGCCAGCAATTGCTGTGCGCGGGAAAGGTGGGGCCGGTCGAGCATTCCGCCCCGCCAGCCGATGGTTCCGGCATCGGAATTGTCGGCGAACAGCGCCACGATCTCGCGCGCTTCGGCGATCTCCGCTTCCGTCGGGGTGAAGGCTTCGTTGATGACGGGTACTTGCGCCGGATGGATGGCAAGCATGCCGCGATACCCCTGGCGGCGCACCTCGATCGCACGCATCCGCAACGCTTCGAGATCGCGGAAGTTCGTATCGATGGTTTCCACCGGCACCGCTTCGGCTGCCACCGCGCCGAGCAGGCACAAGCTGCGTGCAAGCTTGTAGGTAAAGGCGAAATTGCCTTCGAAATCTTTGTTCGTCGTCGCACCGAGGGAATCGGCAAGGTCTTCCGCACCCCAAGTCATGGCGGCAAGGCGCGGGGCGCCGCCATAGTCTCCGGTGGTAAACATCGCCGCAGCCGTTTCGGTGACCAGGGCGATTACCGGTGTCGAACCGGTCGGAATATCGTTTGCCATTTCCTGCGCGGTCAGCAGCCGATCGAGTTCTTCCACATCGTGTCGGCCACGCGATTTGGGCAGCATGATGCCCCCGGGTCTTGCCGGCATGATCGCCGCCAGGTCCTGTGCGGTCCACTCACCGTCCAGGGGGTTGACCCTGACCCACAAACGTGCGCGCTCTTCCTCGCTGCGGGCAGCGAGGAATTCGGCGATGGCGGCACGTGCGGCAGCCTTGCCGCTTTCGACTACCGAATCCTCGAGGTCGAAAATGACGATGTCCGCCTCGCCCTCGAAAGCCTTCGTCATCTTCTTTTCGCTGTCGCCTGGCGCAAACAGCCAGCTGCGCATCGGAATGGTGGGTTTGATCATGTCGTTCATGGGCGTGCTTGAGGCGAAAGCGCGCCCCAAGGTCAAGGGCAAACCGCTATTCCGTAGCGGCGGCGCGGTTGTGCTTGCTCGCATTCGGTAAGGCGGTATCCTGCCCTCCGCTCGGAGAAGGCGCGATTCTCGAATTTCGGGGATTGCGTGAGCATGGAGAGAGGAGAGGCAGGGTGCATTACCGCTCCCGCGAACGATGGCAGCCGCTGACCTGCGCCTGTCAAATCGGCGATCGCGAAACGGAAGCCCCGGCCGTAGCCCAGCCATGAGTTCGACGAGCGCGCTGTCGCCTTGCTGCGAGCTTTCGCGGCGGTCCCGTGCGACGAATGACAAGGAATTACCCCGCCGGGCAGATTTGTCCGGCAGGCACAAATGCAGCGAAGGAGACGCCCATGGCTACCCAACTTGAACCCGATGTGCATGCCGACGAGGATGCCTTTCGCACCGAGGTGCAACAGTTTCTGGCGGAGCACTTCCCCGTCGAGCTGAAAAACAAGGGCAACGCACTGTCCGGTGTCGAAGGCCCGACCGACGAAACGCCGGCGCAGACCGCCTGGCGCGAGGCCGTTGGCAAGCGCGGCTGGGGCACGCCTACCTGGCCGAAGGAATACGGCGGCGGCGGCCTGACCAAGGGCGAAGCGCGCATCGTCGAACAAGAATTCGCCAAGGCTGGCGCTTACAACCCGATCGGCGGCATGGGCGTCATGATGTTCGGTCCGACCTTGCTGGAATACGGCAGCGAAGCGCAGAAGAACGAGCATATCCCACCCATCTGCCGCGGCGAAATCCGCTGGTGCCAGGGTTATAGCGAACCCAATGCCGGGTCCGACCTTGCGAACCTGCAGACCTTTGCCGAAGACAAGGGCGATCACTACATCGTCAATGGTCAGAAAACCTGGACCAGCGGCGGCCAGTGGGCCGACAAGTGCTTCGCCATTGTCCGTACCGACAAATCGGACAAGCACCGTGGCATCAGCTTCATGCTGATCGACATGGATGCACCCGGTGTCGAAGTCCGGCCGATCACCATGATCAGCGGCACCAGCCCGTTCTGCGAAACATTCTTCGACAATGTGAAGGTGCCGAAGGAAAACCTCGTCGGCGAGGAAGGCCAGGGCTGGACCATCGGCAAGCGCCTGCTCCAGCACGAACGCACCAATATTTCGGGTGGCGGCAG
>CATMNW010000251.1 GCA_950071875.1 uncultured Erythrobacteraceae bacterium
TCAGACGTGTGCTCTTCCGATCTATTGCGCGCTAGGGCAGCGGGCATGTCTTCCGACGTTACCTATTCGAGCTATCTCGATCTCGATCGCATCCTTGCCGCGCAGCATCCTGCCAGCGATGCGCATGACGAGATGCTGTTCATCATCGTCCACCAGGCCAGCGAACTGTGGCTCAAGCTGTGCCTCCATGAACTGTTCGAGGCTCGGACGTGCATCCAGCAGGATCGCCTTCGCCCCAGCTTCAAGATGCTTGCCCGCGTCGCCCGCGCGCAGGGGCAATTGATCCAGAGCTGGGACGTGCTCAGCACCATGACCCCGCACGACTATTCGACCATCCGCCCGCACCTTGGCGGGTCGAGCGGGTTCCAGAGCGCGCAGTACCGGATGATGGAATTCCTCCTTGGCGGCAGGAAGCCCGACATGGTGACGATGCACGAGGCAACGCCCGAGGTGGCGGCGGATTTGCGCGAGGAGCTGGCGCGCAAGTCGATCTATGCCGAAACCATCGACCTTCTCGCGCGGCGCGGTTTCGCCATCCCGAAAGACGTGCTGGATCGTCCGGTCGGCGAACCCTGGGCGCATTCGCCCGAAGTGGAAGCCGCCTGGGCCGAAGTTTACCGCGACCCGAAGGAATACTGGGACCTTTACGAACTGGCCGAAAAGCTGGTGGACCTGGAATACCATTTCCAGCGCTGGCGCTTCGGTCACCTGAAGACCGTCGAACGGATCATCGGCTTCAAGAAGGGCACCGGCGGAACGCCCGGCGTGCCTTATCTTGCCGGCGTACTGAAGGCCGCCTTCTTCCCCGAACTTCTCAGCGTAAGGACCGCGATATGAGTTCCTGGCGCTCGAAATTGCGCATCTGGGACATTTCCCAGACTTTGCGCCCCGGCCTGCCGGTGTGGCCGGGCGATACGCCATTCGCGTTCGAACGGACATGGAAGATGGAGGACGGTTCGCCCGTCAATGTCGGCCGGATGACCATGTCGACCCATTCGGGCACGCATGGGGATGCACCGCTGCATTACGGCGAAGGCGAACTCGATACGGCGAGCATGGAGATCGACCCCTATATCGGCACCTGCCTGGTCATCGATGCGCGCGGTGTGAACGGCGAGGTCGACGTTGCCGACCTGCCGCATATCGACAGCGCCGATCGCGTGCTGTTCCGCACCTGGGACGCGTTTCCGCATGACGAATGGCGCAGCGACTGGTTGCCGATCGCGCCCGAAACGATCGAGTGGCTGGCGTTGCAGGGCGTCAAGCTGGTGGGCACGGACGCGCCTTCGGTCGACCCGCAGGAAAGCAAGACGATGGACGCGCATCATGCGGTGCTCAAACACGACATGCGTATCCTCGAGGGGCTGGTTCTCGACGATGTGCCCGAAGGCCGTTACGAACTTATCGCCCTGCCCCTGAAGATCGCCGGCGGCGATGCGGGGCTGTGCCGTGCGATCCTGCGCGAGCTTCCCGATGACTGAGACGACGAACGCGCGCGCCCGCACACTGGATGCCGGCGATCCGCTGGCCCGCTATCGCGACCGCTTCGATGTGCCGGAAGGCGTCATCTACCTCGACGGCAATTCTCTGGGCTGCCTGCCGAAGGCCACGCCCGCGCGGCTGGAACAGGTCGTGCGCGAGGAATGGGGCCGCGATCTCATCCGCAGCTGGAATTCTGCCGGATGGGTGGACATGCCCGCGGCGATAGGCGCCAGGATCGCGCCGCTGATCGGGGCGCAGCCGCACGAAGTGATCGCCTGCGATTCCACCAGCGTGAACCTGTTCAAGCTCATCTCGGCCGCACTTGCGATGCAGGCCGGAAAGCATGGTGCGCAGCGCAAGGTGGTGCTGAGCGAGCCGGGCAATTTCCCGACCGATCTCTACATGATCGAAGGGCTGGAGCGGCAGGGGCTTGCGATGCGGCGGCTGGCCGGGCGCGATGCCTTGGCCGAATCGCTCGACGATGATGTCGCCCTGCTGCTGCTAACCCATGCGCATTACAAGACCGGCGAACTGTTCGACATGGGCGCACTGACCCGCGCCGCGCACGATGCGGGCGCGCTGGTGCTATGGGACCTGTCGCATTCGGGCGGCGCGCTACCGATAGACCTCAATGCCTGCGACGCGGATTTCGCGGTCGGCTGCGGCTACAAGTATCTGAACGGCGGCCCCGGTGCGCCGGCCTATGCTTTCGTTGCCGAACGCCATCTCGGCAAGGCGCGACAACCGTTGACCGGCTGGTTCGGCCATGCCGCGCCCTTCGCTTTCGATGACGATTATGCACCCGCAGCCGGCGTCGAACAGATGCTTTGCGGCACACCGCCGATCCTCGGCCTTGCCGCGCTGGAGGTAGGCGTCGACCTGGTTGCCGAAATCGGTGTCGCGCGGCTCTATGAAAAGTCGCAGGCCCTTTCCGAATTCTTCCGCCAGTGCCTTCACGAGCGCGGCGTGAAACTGGACCTCGTCAGCCCCACCGATCCCGCGCAGCGCGGCAGCCAGCTCTCCTTCCGGCATGAAGAAGCCTACGCCATCTGCCAGGCCCTGATCGCCCGCGGCGTAATCGGCGATTTCCGTGATCCCGACATCCTACGCTTCGGCTTCGCGCCCGCCTATCTTCGGTTCGAAGATATGGCCGAGGCGGCCCGCCACGTGGCCGAAGTGCTGGAGAGCGGCGAATGGCAACGCGAGGAATTCCGCGAACGGGCGGCGGTGACGTGATCGTCAAACAGCTTGAAAATGATGTCGGGACCGAGCGCGTGCAGATAGTGCGTAGGGACGACGGTCGGTACTCCTACCGCCGGGTCTGGCGTTATGAAGGCGAGTGGGGAAAGCCGAGGCCGGACGCCGGGATATATGACGATGCGGTAACTGCGGAGACTGAGGCGATGGTGCGCATCGAATGGCTTGGCAGTCGTCGCCAGTAGTCTTCACTCCTCCAGCTCGATGTCCCAATAGAGCCAGTCGCGCCACGTTTCGTGGAGATAGTTCGGCGGGAACATCTTGCCGTGCTGTTGCAATTGCCAGTGTGTCGGGCGGATCGGTTCGTTGTAAAGCTGCATGCCCGCCTGCTGCGGCGTGCGCCCGCCTTTCTTCATGTTGCAGGGTGCGCAGGCCGTGGCGATATTCTCCCACGTGGTCTTGCCGCCCAGCCGGCGCGGGACGACGTGGTCGAAAGTCAGATTGTGCTGGTCGCCGCAGAACTGGCAGCTGAACCGGTCGCGCAGGAACAGGTTGAAGCGCGTGAAGGCGGGAAATTCGGATGGCTTCACATATTGTTTCAACGCGATCACGCTGGGGATCTTCATATCGAGCGAAGGCGAATGCACTTCGCGGTCGTACGTCGCGATGACATCGACCCGGTCGAGGAAGATGGCCTTGATCGCCGTTTGCCACGGCCACAGGCTCAAGGGGTAATAGGACAGCGGCGTATAATCGGCGTTGAGAACGAGCGAGGGGCAGGACTGGAGGTTCCTTGTCGGATCCTCCTCCGCACTTCGGAACCTTGCGGCCCGTTCCAGCAGTTCGGCCCTGAACACGTTGGCGTTCCTCCCCGATCTCTCGATATGAAAGATGCACTTGCATTCGAAAGGGTCAAGACTGTTACAGACAGGCTATCCACAGCCTTTCCACCGTGCCGTTCCGGCGGTGGCGGCCCATTTGCAGTTTCCTACCCGCCTTGCCCTGTGGCACGGGTTGCAGCGATGACAATTGAAGCACCCTTGCACCTTTCCGCAGGACACGAGGCTCCGATGTGTGGTTTTCGCCAATGGCAAAGGCCACACATTCGCGGCGGATTCAGCTTCAGGCCGCTGTATTGTAACGAAAAACTGCCGATACGGGGTTTCGCCAGAAACGCCGGGAACGGTCCGGCAAAGGCCACACCCCAGCCATGACGGTCACGCGTTTCGCCCCCAGCCCGAACGGGCCGCTGCACCTCGGCCATGCGTATTCGGCCATCGTTGCGCATGATCTGGCGAAGGAAGCGGGCGGGCGGTTCCTGCTCAGGATCGAGGATATCGACGGGCCGCGATCGCGCCCCGACCTGGCCGACGAGTTCCGCCGCGACCTCGAATGGCTGGGGCTGGAATGGGAAGAGGTGCCGGCCCAGTCGTCGCGACTGGCTGCCTACGAGGATGCAGCGCGCGGATTGCTGGATCGCGGTTATCTGTATCCGTGTACCTGCACGCGCGCCGAAATCGAGGCGATGGAGCCCCGGCTGGGTTCGCAGGGCAAGATCTATCCCGGCACCTGCAAGGGGCGGCTGCTCGATCCGGAAAGGCCTGCGGCGATGCGGCTG
>CATMNW010000252.1 GCA_950071875.1 uncultured Erythrobacteraceae bacterium
CCTTCCAGCTCGCCGATCTTGAAGGTCTCGCCGTCCTCGAACAGCTTGTCGAACTGCGATCCGTCGCGTTCGAAATCGGTGCCTGCATTGAAGAGCTTGCCGAATACTTCCTGCACGCGGATGATATCGCGTCCGATGGCTAATTTACCGCCGAGCCGCTCCTGCAGATAGGGGGCTGCTGAGATGTGATCCGCATGCGCGTGCGTCTCGATCAGCCATGTCACTTTAAGATTATTAGAAGTGACATACTCGATAATCCGATCGGCCGAGCCATTGGAAGTCCGGCCGGACGCCGCTTCGAAGTCCAGCACCGAGTCGATGATAGCCGCTTCGTTCGTCTTGGGGTCGTGCACGACGTACGAAACCGTATTCGTCGCCTCGTCGAAAAACCCTGCAATAGAAGGACGCAGGCACTTGTCTGCTTGAGCGCGCTCGATCTGGGCGGCGGCGCTGCTGAGGTTATGATCGTCAGCCATCGCTTGACCTCCATACATTTACGTAAACTGTTTATATGTGTTGCCATTCGGCTGTCAAGTGGTATGAAGGATCGATGACCCAGATGATCGAAGCGAATGCTGAGCGAGAGGCGCCCTGCGCCGGACTGCGTATCGGCGACGTCGCCCCGGACTTTTCCGCACGCAGCACAACGGGAGATATTCGCCTTTCGGATTACCGAGGGCGGTGGCTGATCTTGTTTTCGCATCCAGCCGACTTCACACCCGTGTGCACCACCGAGTTCGTGGCACTGACCCAATCGGCCAGCGAGTTCGAACAGCGCGACTGTGCGCTTATGGCGCTCTCTGTCGATAGCCTGTTCTCGCATTTCGCCTGGTTGCGGCTAATTCGCGATCGCTACGACATCGAGGTGCGCTTTCCGATCGTGGAGGATCCGACGCTCGTGATCGGGCGCGCCTACGGCATGGTGGCACCGAACGACAACGATAGTGCGACGGTGCGGACGACATTCTTCATCGACCCGCACGGCGTCATCCGCGCGATGACCTGTTATCCCGCTAACGTTGGACGCTCGACACCCGAAATGCTGCGGACCCTAGATGCGCTTCAGGCGGTCGACGATGGACCCGTACTCGCCCCCGCTAACTGGGCACCTGGGCAAGCGCTACTGGCCCAGCCCGACGCATCGCTGGATACGGTTTTCTCCGCCGAGGGTCAGACCGACTGGTTCATGAAGGAAACGAAGCGAGGGTCTCGCAAATGACCGACGAAGAGCTTGTCGACGCCTTGAAGGCCCTCGCTCATCCCGTGCGTCTTCGCATCATGCAGGCTCTAACGGGCACGGAGCGGAACGTCGGTGAGATCGACGATGCGGCCGAGATCGGTCAGCCGACGCTATCGCAGCAGTTGGCGGTCCTGCGCAACGCGGGCCTTGTGAAGACCCGCAAGGACGCCAAGCTCGTCTATTACCGGATTGATGATGTCAGGCTTGCGAAGGTTGTCGATGCCGCGGGCAAACTTGGCGGGATATCCGCTAGGCCCATCCGGCATTCGCGCCAGCCAGCACCCGGAGTGGCCAATTTTGCGAGATTAGGATGAGCTTTTTCGTGGCTTGGTAAAGGCCTATCCTGTTATCAAGCCCGATGCCTTAGACTCGGGCCACTTGCTCAAAGCATTATCGCGATCAGCGACAAACTTGGAACGACCGCTTTCCGGTAGCTCCAATGCGAGACCGAACGACCGAAATTGGGGCGCGAAGCGGACATGGCTCGCGTGGACTAGGAGCGCCGCGACAGTTCCACGACCACGCAGGCTGCCAATGCATCTTCGGCTTTCTCGCGTCGCTCCTGAACAGACGAAGCCAGCTGACGTTTGGAGTGGTTCGGCATCCTGGTGATAGCAGCGAGCACGATGGCTTTCACGAGATCGGGATGCATCGTCATTGCTCCATACGTGCAGCCGGATCATCTTCTGGTTTCCGCCTCCGCTCAACCAATGATCGGAGACTGGCAGTCAGCACCAGCGTTGATCTGCCCAGCTTGATGACCTCGACCTCGCCTTCACCGATGAGCACATAGAGCGTGCTGCGCCCGATCCCGAGATAGCGGCAGGCCTCGGGGACACGCATCACGATCGGTTCTATTGTCTGGCGCTGTCGTTGCTCGCGAAGATGATCTGTCGTGCCTGCGGATGGCATGCCGGTCGGTCCTTTCATTCATTCGGGTGATGACGGACCGACCTGGGGGATCATGGAGGGGAGCAGACCGGCCCGCCATCGACACCGAGTATCGCTCGATCATGGGTTGCCACGCCACATGACGTTTCTACGCTGGGGCCGCCTTTGATGCGCTGCCGTCCAAGGACATGATCAATGAAAATCCTATCGCATGCGCCGATATCTGTTTGGACGGACATGGGTACGCATGCTGACGCATATCAGGCTCGAAAGACATCTGAGTACGCAATGCGCCGTCGCTGACTGAGTTGAAAACACACGTCTTTGTTAGGAGAGCGCCGGTCGGCTTACTTAAGTGCCGTCGCATATTGCTCAGCAAAACCAACCACCTGCACCCCGACCGACGGCGGTGCTTTTATCTCGCCCTAGATTCTTCCTTTCAAATCAGACGCTTGCGGACAAATACCCCGAGCTTCTCACGCCTGCAAGCGGATTGCATCGCGACTGCATCCGGCGCGGCCAGCGACCTGCAGTGATAGCGGTGCGAGTGTGCCTCTGATCTGCAACCGAACCGCAAATTTTCTGCAGCGGCAGTACCTAAGAGCGTCGCCAAATGATCCCACGCCATGGCAGCAAAACAACGCGATCATCGCACACCAACGGCCAGATATTCGGATTGCGAGCGCACACGGGATGCTCGACGATTGGTTGCAGCCACGATCGTGGGCGGCTTTAGGGGCAATAGTCTTGACGCTTTAATGTCGTGGATGGGGCGGTCAGCGGACTATGCTAATCGGGCGTTGCTTGCACCCATATGCGGGGAACCTGATACTTTGCGGCCCACTGTTTTGCAGCGTCGAGCGCCGACTCTAAGCTCAGATCGCTCTTCGGCAGCGAGGCGTAAAACACACCCTCACCTGACGCTTTGAAGCCGTAGCCGCTGCCGAAAAATCGATCATCATCGCTAGCTTCGACGACAAGCCACGCATCCTCGTCAGCCATTTCCGGCATTTGCTCGCCGGGCTTCAGGTAGATGTATTCGACCATCGAAAAGCTATCCTCACGTTTACATAGATAACCGTGATGTCGTCGCTAGAGCAAAGGCTGCTCTTGGCAATGTCCCCGCTCGGCCATGCCGGCAAGAATGGGGTGGATAGCCGTCCATCAGGCCAGACTGGTTTGGAGTTCTTTTCGTAGTATCTGAACCAGTTGTGCGGCCGGCATTTCGCGGATTAGCGGTGCGCCCTGGCCGGCCCATTGTGCACCAAAGCCGTCGTCGCCCTTCGCCCTAGCTCTTGTGTGAAGGATTTTCCCGGCATCATAGGCAATCGGATAATCAGGCGGCAGCCGTCCACCAAGCTGATCTGACAGCGCCGTGAAGCGGTTCGCAAGCGCACGCGCTGGGCGGCCGGAGATGAGTGACGTCAGCGTCGTGTGATACGCGCCCGGACCTCTCAGGGCCGTGCGGTAACCTTCGTCTGCTGCGGACTCCGGGCACGCTATGAATGCCGTGCCGAGTTGCGCCGCGACTGCACCGAGATTGAGCGCAGCAGCGATGCCGGCGCCATCCATTATCCCTCCGGCAGCGATGATTGGAAGTCCTGTTTCCCGGACTAGTAACCGGGTGAGCACAAAGGTTCCAAGTGCATCGTCGGGCGAGGTCGGATCGAATATTCCGCGATGGCCGCCAGCTTCGATGCCTTGCGCGACGATCGCGTCGATGCCTGCCGCTTTTATCGCCCGTGCCTCCTCAAGGCTGGTGGCGGTTGCCATCAAAAAGACACCACGTGCGTGCAGTGCCGAAATGGCATCAGCCGAGGGCAAGCCGAAGTGGAAGCTGACGACGGGCGGCGCCACTTCCAACAGCATCGCCAGCATGTCAGGATCGTCGGCGAAGCTCTTGTAGATCGTGCGCAGCGTCGTCGGTGGTTTGGCGTCGAACTCGGCAAACACCGGCGCAAGCGATGCGAGCCACGCCGCCTCGCGACCGGGATCCGCCTTGGCCCTGCAGTGGACAAACAGGTTTACATTGAAGGCCCGGGCCGTGTGGCTGCGTAGCTCCTGAATCATCGCCCGTGCACCGGCCGCATCAGTCGCGCCGTGCAGTGGCTCAACAGCCACCCGGTAATTTCCTGAGCCTTCCCCCGCCGCTCAGCCGC